>JAYKHU010000030.1:0-3000 GCA_035285105.1 Synechocystis sp. | reverse complement strand
CTGCCCCAAGTCCCCGTGGCTGGGATTCCCTTGAAAAAGCAGGGGGATTTTCCGCCCTTTTGGCCCCGGGATAATTCTTTCTTGGAAGTGATGGAAACCCTTTACGATGCGGTCAAAACTAAAGGCTACTTATAGGAGTGAGCGCTGTTTGGTTGCCCTGCCCCCAATGGTTACGTAACAATACAGAAACAATCTATTACCTCCCAATTCACTGCTGGATTCGCCCATGACCCCCGTTGTTACCACCGTTCACCCCGAAACCTTTGACGTGGCGATCGCCGGAGGGGGCATAGTTGGGTTAGTGCTGGCGGCGGCCCTCCGACAGAGTGGTTTAAAGATTGCGGTGATCGAAGCGTTACCCAAGGAACAGGCCTTACAAAAACCCCAGGCCTACGCCATTTCCCTACTTTCAGGCAAAATTTTGGCCGGGTTAGGGGTCTGGGACAAAATCAAAACCCAAATCGGGCATTTTGACCAGATTCAAATTTCTGACAATGACTATGCCGGCAAAGTCCCCTTCGCCAAAGAAGAGGTTAACGAAACAGCCCTCGGCCATGTGGCGGAACACCCCGTTATTTTGCAAGCCCTAGAAACCTGTGTGGAACAATGCCCTAGCATTACCTGGTTTCGACCGGCAACCCTAGAGACGCTTCAAACGGAGGGATCCCACCAACATCTGACCCTCCTCCAAGGGGATACCCAAATTCAGATCCAAACCCGTCTTTTAATTGGGGCCGATGGTGCGAGATCCCGTACCCGTTCTTTAGCCGGAATTCAGACCAAAGGCTGGAAATATTGGCAATCCTGCGTGGCCTTTACCCTTAAACACCAAGCCCCCCGCAATACCACTGCTTTTGAACGGTTTTGCGACACTGGCCCCATGGGGATTTTGCCCCTCCCCGGCGATCGGGTGCAGATTGTGTGGACCATGCCCCACGCCCAAGCCCAACAACTTGCCGATTTACCCGTTGCGGACTTTAAGCAAGAACTCCAACAACGCATTGGCACATTTTTAGGGGAGGTGGAATTAACAAACCCCCGCCGTCTTTTCCCGGTTCAACTGATGCAGAGTGATCGCTATATTCAACCCCGCCTAGCACTGATTGGGGATGCGGCCCATTGTTGCCATCCCGTGGGGGGTCAAGGGTTAAACCTGGGCATCCGCGATGCGGCGGCGATCGCCGAAGTCATTCTCACCGCCCACCAGCAAGGGGAAGACCTGGGATCTCTCACCGTGTTGAAACGCTATGAAAGCTGGCGCAAACCGGAAAATTGGGTCATCCTGGGCTTTACGGATCTGTTAAACCGTTTCTTCTCCAGCCATTGGCTCCCGGTGATTGCTCTGCGACGGTTGGGACTAGAGATGTTGCGCCACATTGCTCCGGTTAAAAAATTAGCGTTACGGTTGATGACTGGGTTACTGGGTCGTCGGCCCCGACTGGGACTTTATCCCTAGTCCGCTGGGTTCCTGGGCAGGGCTTGCAGGGTGGCGAGAATGGGGTCAAGGGCCGTTTGCAGGTCTTGTAGTAAGGCATTAATCACCTCGGGAGATGCGTTTTGGTCACAACTGCGTTCCAAATTGAGGGCCGCAACCCGCACAGACTCTATCCCCAGTAGGGCGGCAGTACTTTTGAGGGTATGGGCAAAACGCATTGCAGCCGTGGCATCGTCACTGCCCTGTTCTTCATAGAATTGACGCTCAACATCGGTATAACGATCGCCAAATTTCAGCAGTAACTTACGGTAAAGTGCCACATTTTCAATATGTTCCATGCCCAGTTGTTGATCAATGCCGGTCATCGGCGGAAAGGGGAACCCCGGCGCAGCGGCAGTGACCGTAGGGGAGTCGTGCTTGGGGGGATGTCGTTTTACCTGCTCGGCCAAGATTTGGAACAGTTCTTCTACCTTAATGGGTTTGGCAACATGATCATTCATGCCCGCCTCTAGGGCCTTTTGGCGATCGCCGGCCATGGCGTTGGCGGTCATGGCGATGATGGGTAAATCCTGAAACCGTTCCTGTTGACGTAGAGCGCGGGTGGCGTCGTAACCGTTGAGCACCGGCATTTGAATATCCATTAACACCGCATCATAGGAACGGCTAGCCAACAAGTCCAACGCCTCTTGCCCATTGTTGGCAATGTCCACCCTTAAACCCTTATTGGTGAGCAGATCAACGGCAAATTCTTGATTGATTTCGTTATCTTCCACCAACAAAATCTTGGCCCCCTTCAAATCGGCGATCGCCAGTTGGGTTTCCAGTGACGATTGACTACCCTGAGTTCGTTTGGCCACAAACTCCTGAATCAGGGTCGAGGAGGCTTTTTGGAACTGCACCGTGAAAGAAAAGGTACTGCCCTTGCCGGGTTCACTCTCTACCCAGATTTCCCCCCCCATCATTTCGGTCAGGGATTTACTAATGGCTAAGCCCAACCCCGTTCCCCCATAGTGGCGAGAGGTGGACGTATCAGCTTGACTAAAGCCCCGGAACAGTTTGCTTTGTTGCTCTGGGGTCAGTCCAATGCCGGTATCCGTCATGGCAAACTTTAGGGTTACCCTGTCCCTGTCCATCTCCGCCAGTCGTCCCCGTAACAAAATGTGGCCTTGTTGGGTGAATTTGACCGCATTATTGCCCAGGTTGATCAGAATTTGACTGAGGCGCAGGGGATCCCCCACTAAATGGGTTGGGACGTTAGTGGCCACTTTAAAACTCAGATTTAGCCCTTTTTCTTCGGCTTTAATCCCCAACACACTCTGGAGGTTCGCCACCACTTCCTCCACGGAAAAGACGGTTTGTTCGAGTTCTAGCTTACCGGCTTCAATTTTAGAGAAGTCCAAAATATCGTTAATAATACCCACCAACAATTCCCCCGAATGCTGGACTTTTTGCAGGTAATTGCGCTGCTGGGGGGTCAGATGGGTTTGTAGAACCAACTCGCTCATGCCGATAATGGCATTCATGGGGGTGCGAATTTCGTGGCTCATATTGGCGAGAAACTCACT
>JAYKHU010000029.1:0-12146 GCA_035285105.1 Synechocystis sp. | reverse complement strand
AGTTATCGTCGTGCGGTTCTCCCCCAAAATCTGACCCAGGCCCAACGGGACTATTTTGGGGCCCACACCTACGAGCGGACGGATAAGCCCCGGGGTGAGTTTTTCCACACGGAATGGCTGGGTTAGTCAACATGACGATCCCCAGCGCCCACCTGGAAAAATGACTGGGGAATGGGTTAAGGGGATTGATCGGTCTGGCTCCCCCCGCGTTGATGGGGGGACTATAGCCCCCCGTTTCTCGCCAAGCCCCTGGAAGGATTGCTATAGGATGGAAAGTATTCGCCGATCAATCAATCCAGGAGGTCTTCCCATGGCAACACCGACCCGATTAAAGGACTCAGACGTTCAAACTGCGTTGCAAAAGTTAAACGGCTGGAGTTTACAAGGGAATAAGCTCCACCGGCAGTTTCAATTTAAGAACTTCAACGAAGCCTTTGGGTTTATGACGCGCCTGGCCCTGGTGGCCGAAAAGCTGGGGCATCACCCCGAATGGTTCAACGTTTACAATCGCGTCACCATTGACTTGACCACCCACGATGCTGGGGGAATTACGGCGCTGGATATTCAATTTGCGGAACAGGCCAATGGGTTTGCCGGGTAACACCCAAGCTAAAATTTATTGCTCCCTTTGACTTTCCCCCATCGATGACCCCCGATTCTTTACAAAATTTGTTAGCGGCGATCGCCACCGGTACCATTAGCCCAGAAATAGGTTTTGAAACCTTAAAGCATCTCAGTTTTGAGGCGATCGATGATTTCGCTAAGGTGGATCACCAACGCCATCTCCGCACTGGCTTCCCTGAAGTGATTTGGGGCCCAGGGAAAACCCCCGACCAAATTACCCAAATTATTCAGACCCTAGCGGTGCATAATCCCATCGTCATGGCCACCCGCATTGACCCCGATGTGGCCGATATCCTCGGCGATCGTATTCCCCTGTTGCACTACTATCCCCAAGCACGGATTTGTGCGTTGATCCAACAGCCAGTTCAGGTTCACCATCCGGGAACCCTGGGTATTTTGAGTGCGGGCACCGCAGATTTACCAGTGGCGGAGGAAGCGGCCATTACGGCGACCCTATCGGGGTTCCATGTAGAACGGCTTTGGGATGTGGGGGTGGCGGGGATCCACCGTCTGTTAAGTCACCGGGCCTTAATTCAAACCATGGACGTGTTAATCGTGGTGGCGGGCATGGAAGGGGCGTTGCCCAGTGTGGTGGCGGGGTTAGTGGATTGTCCGGTCATTGGAGTCCCCACCAGCATTGGTTATGGGGCCAGTTTTGGTGGTGTGGCCCCGTTGTTGACCATGTTAAATTCCTGTGCGGTGGGCATTGGGGTGGTCAATATTGATAACGGTTTTGGAGCGGCAATGTTGGCGGGGCAAATTCTACGCACCGGGGCAAAGTTGCGGGGACTGTAGAGTTTATGGCTCTTTCTGAGGATTTTCCAAGGTATTTTCGGCAAATTCTGGCAATTCCAGGGATTTGAGTTCCTGGGGATCTGGTTTAAGGGCCAGGTCTTGGCTGTCTAACTCTACCTGCATCGCTGCTGTCAACGTTGCCACCGTCTCCTCCCCCCGCTGGATAAACTGCCCCATGCCTTTGTCGTAATTACTGGCGATCGCCAAAAAGGCCCCGGCCATCACGTAAAACGGTAAGGGTAAAATCGCCCCCTGGAGCCATTGGAAAAGTTGGACGCCGATAAACAAGATAACGACAATTAAGACCCAAAATTGAACCATCGGTTTCACCTGCCCCAAATTTTTCCCCATGATAAAGAAAAATCGCAGCAGGGCAAACCCCACCACGATTATTTCAGATTTTTTTAAACGGCGATCGGGATTAAACCGACGCAGGAACTTTGACTTCAGCGGTTAATTGCTCATAGACTTCCCGCATTTTCAAGCCCACTAGGACTTGGAACAAACCGGTGCCATTGTCCGTACCGGGGTAATCCTTGTGCTTGAGCAACAATTCCGTCATTTCCCCGTAATATTTGGTGCCAGTGTTGCTGAGGTGGCTTTCTACGTAAACCATTTCTTCCAGGTTGTCGAACTTACCATCGACTTCCAACAGAGACACTTCGTTGCCCATGAAACTATCGGGGCCGTAATACATCTTGATACCGGGATAGGTACAAGTTAGTTTCCGGCCACAGGGACGCCAATCGATGGTAGAACCCTGATCGAAGAGATAGGCGGTGTCAAAGAATTTAACCCCTTCTTTTTGTACCAACCGCACCCGCAACAACTTACTTTCTTTATCGTCAATTAATTGGGTGGGCAGCACCTGGATAACGACGTCTGCATATTGTTTTTGGGGTTCAATGTAGGCGGTGAAATCCGGCTTCCGAGCGTTGATGGACGCCAGGACGTCTTCGTAGGTGTGACCCCGCTCCGCCATATCCCGCTGAATCTTCCAGTTAATTTTGACTTCTTCACTGATATCGAGATAGACCCCAAAATCAACCAGTTCTCTGACGCGGGCATCATACAAGGGATGTAACCCCTCAATGACCACAACCTTATTGGGTTCAACTTTTTCCGGCGGATCTAGTAAGCCCGTTTCGTGGTTGTAGATCGGTTTCATGATCGACTGACCACTTTTTAGCGCCTTAATTTGCTCGTACATCAAGTCGAAATTGTTGGCTTTGGGGTCTAACGCCGTAACCCCAGCTTTTTTTCTACCTTGACGATCCAAGCTATGGTAATCGTCCAAACAGATTACCGTCATAAATTCTTCGCCGAACAAGTCTGTTAAACGGCGTAAAAACGTAGATTTACCGCAACCGGAATCTCCGGCAACACCAATAAGAACCACGCGGTCTATCTGAGTGGTCATAACATCCCTCAAAAATGCAAAACTGATTGTTAACCCGGTTTCCTAGAAAATATCTCCTCCGCCCCAAAAATTGTGTTGGAGAGATAACCCAGAGCCTATGGGCTTATAAGACCCCTGTCAAGACCCCGATGAAAAGCTGACGTTTCGGTCTAGCCTCCCAAAGACGCCTGAGCAACGCTCTGGAATATTAGCCAAAAATACAGTTTGACTAATAAATACTAGGAAGGATTTTATCAGAAGTGTATTCTCTTCTACAAGATTTGCCGGGATTTGTCCGGGGGATTGGCGACGGATCTGTCAGTGGTTGACGACGAGATCCAGGCAAAACGCTACGAGGTTTACAGTTTATTCCCCAAGCCTTTGCTAGGGTTGCAACACTGACGGAAGCTTCTGCCTGCTCTTTCCCTACTACGGCACCACGGCGATCGCCTGACGATGGTAGGCTGGTTAATACTGCGATAAATTATTGTCAGCATTATTATTTGATTGAGTAGGGAGTAAATTTCACATGTATAGTCCCGGTTATGTTGCGACTTCATCCCGCCAGAGTGACGCCGGTAATCGTTTATTCGTCTATGAAGTGGTCGGACTAAATCAAAGCACCATGACTGATGGCTTTGATTATCCTATCCGCCGGAGTGGTAGCACGTTTATTACCGTGCCCCTCAAACGAATGAACCAAGAGATGCGTCGCATCACCCGGATGGGGGGACAAATCATCGGCATCAAGCCCCTGGAGGGAGAGTCGCCACTACCTTACACCGAGGGCATTCCCAAACCCAGTCAACCGGATGCAGTCAGCGGTGCAGAAGCGTCGGTCAGCGCAGCCCCTGAGTCTAAAAAATCTATGACAACTTCTTCAAAAGCGACAAAAAAATCCGACGACATTCCCGTTAACATTTACCGACCCAAAACTCCCTATGTTGGTAAAGTACTCGAAAACTATCCCTTGGTGCAGGAAGGGGGCAATGGTATCGTCCAGCACCTGACCTTCGATCTTTCCCAGGGTGACCTTCACTATGTGGAAGGGCAAAGTATCGGCATTATCCCCCCGGGCACAGACGACAAAGGTAAACCCCATAAACTGAGATTATATTCCATTGCCTCAACCCGTCATGGGGATTTTGGCGATGATAAAACCGTTTCCCTTTGTGTCCGTCAATTAGAGTACGATCACCCGGAAACCGGTGAAAAAGTTTACGGTGTATGTTCCACCTACCTTTGCAATATCAAAGAAGGGGATGACATTAGCATCACGGGCCCCGTGGGTAAGGAAATGCTGCTACCCAGCGATGAGGATGCCACCATTATCATGTTGGCCACAGGAACGGGGATTGCCCCCTTCCGCGCCTTCCTCTGGCGGATGTTTAAGGAGCGGGAGCAAAATCCTGAGTATCAGTTTAAAGGCTTAGCTTGGCTGTTTTTCGGGATTCCCAAATCTGAAAATATTCTTTACAAAGAAGATTTAGAGCAGTTGGCAGCGGAATTCCCTGATAATTTCCGCCTAACCTATGCCATTAGTCGGGAACAACAAAATGCTGACGGTGGCCGGATGTACATCCAACACCGGGTAGCCGAAAATGCAGAAGAACTCTGGAACCTGATGCAGAGTCCGAAAACCCATACCTATATGTGCGGGTTAAAAGGCATGGAACCTGGCATTGAAGAGGCATTGACCAATCTCGCCGAGCAAAATGGGATGCAATGGACGGACTTCCAACGTCAAATGAAGAAAGAGCATCGTTGGCACGTTGAGACCTACTAATAAGGTAAATAAATCCTTTAGTCCCTCTTAAACATAAGGGGGACTTTTTTTTGGTTATGGTCCCTGGTGAGGACTGAGGGGTAACTGCACCGTGAATTGAGTCCCCTGGTCCGGTGTACTGCTGACGTTAATCTTGCCCTGGTGATGGTGAACAATGGCCGCGGCGATCGCCAAACCGAGGCCTACCCCTTGATTGGTGGAGCGGGAGGGATCGGCCCGATAAAAGCGGTCAAATAAATGGGGAATTTGGGATTCTGGAATGCCGACCCCATTGTCCGCCACTGTGACTTGAAGGGTGGGTTGGCGGGGACGAAAGGGAGATTGTTCTGGCGGTAAACGGATTAACGTGAGGGTAACTTCCCCCAAATTTGCTGCGTGATGGTCACTGGAAGGACGGCCGTGGTCGAGGGCATTGGTAATTAAATTGGTAAATAATCGGGCCAATTGATTCCAATCACCCGCCAGGGTAAAGGCATCTTCGTCCCCATAATCAGCGGGGGTTTCAATGCGAAGGGAAAGAAACGCGTCCCGTTGTTCGGCGGTGAGCCGTTGTTCTTCAATGACCTCAATTAATAACGCATCCAGGGGAATGGGTTGCCAAGTGCTGCTGAGGGTGCCGCTATCGGAACGGGCGAGGAAGAGTAAATCATTGACTAATTTACCTAGGCGCTGGGTGAGGCGCTCAATCACTTGCAGTTGTTGCCGCTGCTGCTGGGGATCGGTGTCGGGATACTCCAAGGCCTGCTGGACATTGGTTTGAATGACGGCGATGGGATTGCGTAGTTCGTGGGAGGCATCGGCGGTGAATTGCTTCAGACTTTGATAGGATTCCTGGATCGGCTCCATCGCCAGCCCGGAGAGAAACCAGCCGATCGCCGCTGCGCTACTGACTAAAATGGTTAATCCCAGACTCAGATCCCACACCAATTGCTGAATGGGTTTGGTGACTTCAAACCAGGGATGGCTCACCCGCAGATAGCCCAAAATACGTCCTTGACGCTCAATGCGCTTGGTCACTTGCCGTAATAGGCGATCGGTGGAAAAAGAAACGGTTTCCGGCCGGGTTTGACGGGACAGGGACAACGGCTGATTATGGCCGATGGTTGACCACAAGAGACGACCCTGGGGATTAAACCACTCCAGATCAATATGATCATCATCAACGGTGGCACCGTTATCCCGAAAACTGACATCGACGTTTAAGCCAAATTCTTGATTGTTTAGCCCCTGAATGGCTAGGGAGCGATCCACCACTTCCACCACATGCTTCAACGTGTCATCAATGCGTTCCACCAAAGTTTGCCGCACATAAAAGTAAACACCGCTCGCAAACAACAGCAGTAAAATCGCGGTGACAATGGTGTACCAAAGCGCAAGGCGGCGGCGGGTAGCTTGGAACATAAACCCCAAAAGTAAACACCCTATTATCTTGACAACATTTTTCCGGATTTCCCCAACAAGATTGGCTGTGTAACCTCATGACAGATAGGTTTAGAAAATTTGTCATCTCCAACGGAATCAACTCCATCAACTTTTGTTGACAAGTCCCGGGGGGAACACGGCGATCGCCTGGGGAGACAGTAAACTGGGGAAAGAATTTTTGCCTCATCTAGTGACTTAAATTGTAGGAGAGTCGAATTCCATGTCAGATCTGAACCGTGGCATCATGAAGTTCGAGGGGGCGGATAAGCCTTTCGTGGTCGCCCTTTCCGCCATTTTAGTGCTGGGCGGTATCACCGCTTTAATTGTCTGGGCGCTGCGGGTTGCCTATGTGGTCAGTTGAATCTGAATGACCCAATCCCTCTCCCCTGAAAAACTCCATTTCACCACCAAGCTGGCCTACGGGGCCGGGGATTTTGGCCCGGCGATCGCCGCAAATATCCTGGTGTTTTACCTGCTGTTTTTCCTGACCGATGTGGCGGGACTACCGGCGGGGCTGGCGGGGAGTGTGTTGATGATTGGCAAAATTTTTGATGCCATCAACGATCCCATTATTGGCCTGCTCAGTGATCGCACCCAGACCCGCTGGGGACGACGGTTACCGTGGATGTTAGCGGGGATTATTCCCTTTGCGATTTTGAACTGGGCGGAGTGGGTGATTCCCCATTTCAGTAATGATCGGGTCGTGAATCAATGGGGATTGTTTGCCTACTACGTGGCGATCAGCATTGCCTTTAATTTATTTTTTACCATTGTTAATCTACCCTACACAGCTTTAACACCGGAATTAACCCAAAATTACAACGAACGTACCCGATTAAATAGCTTTCGCTTCGTTTTTTCCATCGGTGGTAGTATTCTCTCGTTAATTCTTTACATCCTCATTACCGTTGCCCTCCCCGATCGCCCCCAACAGCAATTTGCCCAACTGGGATTAATGCTGGCGGTATTGGCTTTGGTAGCCCTGTTATGGAGTGCGCTGCGACTTCAGGAACGGGGCAAAGATCCCCTGTTGACCCCCTCCCAACGACGACGGTTATCCCCTTTATTAATGACTGGTGGCGGAACGTTAATGCTACTGGCGATCGCCAGAGGCGTGGGGCTATTCAGCGGCAGTGGCTTTGATTATCTCGTTTTCTTCTTGACTCTGCTGGGGCTAATGGTGACCGGCTTTGGTTTCACCCTCCGGGATGTCCAGACAGAAGATCATTTACTGAAAAATCCCCTCACCGATAACGCCCTGACCCCCGCCAGTTTACCCCTAGGGCAACAGTTAAAAGTGGCTTTCTCCAACCGGGCCTTCCTGTTTGTGATTGGCATTTATCTCTGTTCCTGGCTGGCGGTGCAGTTAACCGCCTCCATTTTGGTGTACTTCGTGGTGAGTTGGATGAATTTGAGTGAGCAACAATCAGGCACCATCGCCTTGGCGGTGCAGGGAACGGCTTTGCTGATGTTATTTATTTGGCAATTTTTAGCGCAGTACCTTGACAAGAAAGTGATCTACGTTTTGGGCACGTTGATTTGGATGGGGGCGGAAGCCGGACTGTGGTTAGTGCAACCGGGACAGGTGGCGTTACTGTATACCCTGGCCATTTTCGCGGGGGTAGGGGTGTCGGTGGCCTACTTAATTCCTTGGTCCATGATTCCCGATGTGGTGGACTTGGATGAATTAACTACCGGAGAACGGCGAGAAGGGGTCTTTTACGCCTTTATGGTGTTATTGCAAAAAATGGGTTTAGCCCTGGGCTTATTTCTGGTGGGGATTACCCTCGAAACCGCAGGCTTTATTCCCCGTGTCCCTGGGGAAGCGATTCCAGTGCAACCTGACAGTGCGTTATGGGCGATTCGTTTTGCGGTGGCCCCCTTACCGGCCCTATTTCTCTTCGGGGGTCTGATTTTAGCAACGTTTTACCCCATTACCCGGGAAGTCCACGCCGACATTCGACGGCAACTCCAGGAGCGATAAAACGATGCAGTCACTGTTTATTGTTATTGAAGGCATTGATGGGGCCGGAAAAACCACCCAGGCCGATCGCCTTTTAGCCTATTTTCATAACCAGGGGGAAGGAGCCATTCTCAGCCCAGAACCCACCGCGGGCCCCATTGGCAAATTGATCCGCCAATCCCTGCAAACCGATTTATTGCCCTACGCTGAACCCCAACAGTTTGATGCCCAAATGGGCTATTTATTTGCCGCCGATCGCCATTATCATCTTTATAATTCCCACGATGGGGTGTTTGCCCAGTTAAAACAACACCGCCATGTGATTGCCACCCGTTATTATTTTTCTTCCCTGGCCTATAACTGTTACTCTGAAGCGGATTGGGAATTTGTCAGTGGTTTAAACCACGCTTTTCCCAACCCCGATGTGTTAATTTACCTCGATTTACCAGTGGAGATTGCGCTCAAAAGAATTGGCGATCGCCAGCAATGCCAGGGTGAAACACCTCCCACTGAACATTATGAAAAAGCCGAAAAGCTGACCACTGTTTATCGCAATTATCAACGTATTGTCAAAAATTATTCCGATCCCCATTGGGTGCTGGATGCGAGATTATCAGCGGATGAAATTCATCAACAAATCGTTGCAATCATTACTGCCAAAAATAATCCCCCTCAATGAGGGGGAAAAGAAGAGGTTTCATCCAGTGAGAGACTTAGACAAGGGAGGCTTGTAAACATTTAATGACCGATGCCTTTTCTAACAATCCTAGAACTTCCCCGGAGGATTTAACCACAAGGAGTTCCGACAGTTTCTGCTGGTCTAATAATTGCGCCACTTCAAACAAAGACTGCTCCGCATCAACGGTGATAAGTTGTTGGGGGGACTGAATTAAGGAATCAACGCTCGTGTGGGGCCACTCGGACGTGGGAACGTGTTTAATATCCTCCACGGAGAGGAGACCCAGCAATTGATTGTCGTTGCCAATAACTAAGAAACGACGCCACGGCGTTTTCCCAATGACATAGTTGTTGGCAAATTCCCGAATGTTTAAGCCAGTGGGAATGATGGGACTGTTGGGGATCACGGCATCGGCGGCAGTAAAGGCTTCCATTTGCTCTTTAACCTGGGCATTGCGGGCGGAGGAGCGGGCATTTTGTAGCAGGAACCAACCAATTAAAATCGTCCAAAAGCTGCCAATGGGGAGGATATTCAAAATCCCTAAACTGCCAATGGCGATCGCCAACCATCCGAATCCTTGACCAACCCGACTGGCTACCAGAATCCCTTTATTTTGACTCCCCGTAATTTGCCACACCAACGACTTGAGCACATTACCCCCATCCAAGGGCAACCCCGGAATCAGGTTAAACAACGCTAGGGCAAGGTTAATCATGCCTAACAACCCAATAATGGCCTGCCCCGGTACGGGTAACGGGATCTGAGACCCAACGACGGTTAACAAGACAAATAGCAGTAAACTCACCAGCGGCCCGGCGATCGCCACCGCAAAGGCCTGCCTAGGGGTATTCGATTCTTTTTCTAAGCTGGCTAAACCACCAAATAAGAACAGGGTAATCGACTTCACTTCAATCCCCTGGGCGATCGCCACCAAACTGTGCCCTAATTCATGGGCCACCACCGAGGCAAAGAGAAGTAATGCCGTCACTAACCCCAACAACCACGGTAAACCACCGGATAATTGGGGAAAGCGGGCCAAGTCTTGGCCGTAGGTGACAGTCACCAATCCCAGGATGAGAAACCAGGAGGGATTGATATAAAACGGAATGCCGAATAAACTACCGACGCGAATGTTGTTGTTCATAACTTGCCCCCTTACTCTGAGGCTTAACATGACTTGATTGTAACGAAGTGTTAAGAAGCGCCCCCCGGGGAAAACCGCCAATTAACGTTCGGTTATACCGCTTTGTTCCCCTTGGAAACCGTTTAAATTTTGCAGTGGTCAAGGCGATAACACAGGACCTCAAACCACGGACGAAATCCCCAGAACTGGAAGCCTAACATGGGTAAATGCCCTTCCGGGGCCCAGAGAGTAAAGGTGAGGTCTTTATAGTTCACCATGCGATTATTTTTGCGCCAACCCACCCGGGTGCAGAAGGTCCGCCAATTTTCATTGTCGTGGTCAAAACTGCCCTGGAGTTCCCAATAAAGATTTTTTTGCACACTAAACCCAAAGCGGCCATTAGTTCCCTGGGACCAAAGTTGGTCGATGGTGCGGAGCGCTTCACAGGGTAAGGTTTCTACCTGGGGTCTATCTAACCAGCCCCGTGACTCCCGTTGGGTCACTTTCAGCAAAATTTTAGCGGTTTCTTGATCTGCTTCCTTAAATTTCGCCTCCGCAAGGCAGGTTTGCAGCAAATTAAAGTTAATTTCGGTGGTGGAATGGAGATTGACTAAGTTAACAGGGTGAACAGTTTCTGCCGCTTTTTGACGGGTCAAGGATTGGGCCAGGGTGGGTTTGGATGGCGGTGGAGAGGGGGAAGGGGGCGTTGACTCCGGCCCACGGGTGGGGGCTGAGGTGTTAATGGGGTCGAGGGGTTCATCCCTAACCGGGGGCGGGGGTCTTAAAATCCGAGATTTCAGGCTCTGGGACGGTGGTGCTGCTGGGCGATCGCCCCTGGGAGTTTCTACCACAGGGGTCAAGGGGGGGACTGACAAACTCGCGGGCTGCAATAGTGCTAACCAGGCAGGAATTGAGTCCGGGCGATCGCCGGGGGCCAGTTCCATCCCTTGCAAAATGGCTTGATTGACTCGGTTGCTGATGCGGGGATTATGTTGTTGGGGGGGAATTAACGCCGCCCCTTGTTTCCGAAACGGGGCCGGAAAAGGTAATTGCAGCGTTAGCGCGTAGTAAAGGGTCGCTGCCAAGGCGTAAACATCGGTGTAAGCGCCCCGTTTTGCTCGTTTTTCATACTGTTCCAACGGTGCAAAGGATTCGGTGCGGGAGTTGGTGTGAACTTGAACCTCATCCTGAACAAATTCCCTGGCGAGACCAAAATCAATTAACACCGCCTCCTGAGTGTGGGAACGAATCATGATATTGGCCGGTTTCACGTCCCGATGCAAAAAGCCCTGGTGATGGACATAATCCAATGCCGATCCAATTTGTTCGATATAACGCAGCGCATCAACTTCAGAAAGACCCTTATGAATTTTGGCCTGTTGATGTAAATTGCCCCCTGCCACATACTCCATTACCATGCACCAGAGGGAATCTTCCTGGCAGATATTATCTACCCGAATCACATGGGGATGACTACATTTGGCTAACCGAAACGCTTCTTGGATAAACCGTTCTTGATGCTTGGCGAAATCACGGCGGGTTTGCATGAGGGCATTCAGGGTTTTAATGGCGACCCATTGTTTTTCCGGTCGTTCCTGCGCACGATAGGTAACGCCAGCGCCTCCGTAGCCCAAAATTTTGGCAATAATGTAACGGCCCTTTTGTATGGTTTTTCCCGGTTCCCAATGCCCCATGCTACTTTATTGGTTGTGCTGATAATGCTAATAATTTTACCAATACTTATTACAAGCCACCGCCCCCCATCATGGTAAACGCCAATTCGTCGCCCCGTCAGTGGAATCAACCCAGTGGAAAAGCGTTACTCTATCTGCTCTGGGTCTTGTCCTTAGCCCTAGTGCCATTGCTTAGTGTGATCAATGATCAACCGATCGCCGGGGTCGTTCGTCCGGTCATCGCCCTGGGGATCACCGCTCTAGCTACTGCCCTGGCAGGGACTCAAGTGGTGCCCTTATTACGCCAACTTAAGGCCGGTCAAGTCATCCAGGAAGATGGGCCCCAAAGTCATCTCAAAAAAGCGGGCACACCCACCATGGGGGGGATCTTTTTTGTGCCCACCGCCGTGGCGATCGCCGTTGTTAGCACGGGATTCAACCCAGATGTTATCGCCGTGGCCCTGGTCACCCTCGCCTACATGGGCATTGGTTGGGTGGATGATTGGCAAATTTTAAAATACAAATCCAATAAGGGATTAACCCCTCCCCAGAAACTCTCTCTCCAGGTGGCGATCGCCGTTATTTTTTGTCTCTGGTTATTTTTTACCCAGCCTGGAACCAGTACCACGGTGCGGATCTTACAATTCACAGTGCCGCTGGGATTTCTCTTTTGGTTTGTGGC
>JAYKHU010000028.1:0-11271 GCA_035285105.1 Synechocystis sp. | reverse complement strand
ACATCCTCTAAGCTTTGTCCCGGCGCACTTTGGGCGTAAAACATCATCAGATTGGGAAACTTTTCCCCCGGAAAGCCGTTAAATCCTTGGGCAATCAGGGCTAATTGCTGTTGTTCCACCAGGGATTGATATAACCGGGAGGTGCGGCCACTACTCAGAATGGTGGCCATCACATCGTAAACCGCATCGTCAGGATCGCTCACCGCAGGGCGATGATAGCCTTCAAAATACCAAGGTTGGGACGGTAACGTGAGGGTGATTTCCTTCGGCTGACGTTGGGGCGGCTCCACCACTGTGACCTGGGGCGGACGGGGGCGTTTGGGAAACCGGCCAAAGTAGGTTTCCGCCAATGCTTTGACCTCCGTGGGATCCACATCCCCCACCACGGCGATCGTCATATTACTGGGTACGTAAAATTTTTCGTAAAAATCCTGTACGTCCTGCCGGGACAAATTGCGAATATCTTCGTCGTAACCGATCACTGGTCGTTTATAGGGATGTTCCGTGAAGGCTGTGCCTAAAAAGGCTTCCACCATTTGCCCCACGGGATTATTTTCCGTCCGCATCCGCCGTTCTTCTAAAATAACTTGCTGCTCTTGGTAAAATTCCCGAAATACGGGGTTCAGAAACCGGTCAGACTCCAACGCCATCCACAGTTCTAATTTATTAACGGGTAGGCTATAAAAGTAAAAGGTGGCATCCGCCGACGTGGCCGCATTCAAGCCTACCCCCCCGGACATCTGGACGATTTGCCCAAATTCATTCCGTTCCACTAAATTATCGGCATCCTGTTGCAGTTGTTCAAACTGTTGTTGCAGTTTTTCCACTGATCGCCCATCGCCGTTGGCTTTAGCTGCTTTAAGTTGATTGAAGGTTTGATCTAACTGGGTTAATAACTGTTGTTCCTGGGCAAAATCCTTGGTGCCAATGGTCTCAGTCCCTTTAAATGCCATGTGCTCTAAAAAATGGGCCACCCCAGTTTTGCCTTCCGGTTCATCCGCACCCCCCACATCGGCAAGGGTATAGAACGACACCACGGGGGCATCATGGTTTTCCATGACAATAAATTTCAAACCATTGTCCAACTGGAATTCCGTCACCTGGGCGATCGCCTGGTCAAGGTACGGTTGGAGGGATTGGCTTGGGGGGGGCGGGACAATATCCGCTAAAACGGGACTGGGCAGCAAAAAGGGACACTGCAACGCCAACAGCAACGCGCCGACAGTGAATAAGCGACGGGACAAACGAATGACAGAGGGAAAGACCATAGAAAACTGTTTTAAAAAGAGGGTGTAATGCCTATCCAGCAGCAATTCGTTAATCATCATTGAATTCGCCCAAGGTTAGGCTAAATCCGGGTAAAACCGATTCTCCACTTAGGGTTGTGGGCAAGCTAACCTGAATAACATCCTGATCGGGGCGATAAATTTCCACCTGTTGCTGTTGGGGATTCACCAGCCAGCCTAGGCGCAAACCACTGGCGAGATATTCCTGCATTTTTGCCTGTAAATCCGACAAGGTATCGGTACGGGAGCGGAGTTCAATGACGAAATCGGGACAGAGGGGCGGAAATTTTTCCTGTTGTTCCCGGCTCAATGACTGCCACCGTTCCCCCCTAACCCAAGCGGCATCGGGGGAACGATCGCCACCGTTGGGTAAGCGAAAAATCGTCGAGGAACTGAAGACTTTACCCAGGCCGGTGCGGCGATTCCAAATGCCTAAATCAATAATGAAATCCGCTTCGCGGTTACCGCTTACTCCACCAACGGGGGGCATAACAATCAAATCTCCTCGGGCATTGCGTTCCAATGGGCGATCGCCGTTGACCAGACAAAGCCGATAGAATTGTTCGTCGGTGAGGTTAACGGTGTCGAGTTTGAGGGTAACGGTATCCATGGCAAACGCCCTATTCTTTAATAGTAATTGCCCACTTTGCGGTGGTGTACCGCCGTCAAGCCCTCTGCTTTGGAGACCCGCCCATTGGTGACAGTGCTGTAAACAATCCAGTGATCACTACAGTCCATGCGACTACTCACTTCACATTCCAAATAGGCCAGGGCATCGGTCAAAATGGGGGAACCATTGGTGGCCGTTTGGATGTTGACCCCGGCAAAGCGATCGGCCCCCGGGGGGAAGCGTTTGAGGAAATGCTTCATCAAGGCTTGATAGTTGCCTTCTTCCAAAATATTCAACACAAAGCGATCGCCAACTTGCAGTAAGGATTCGATCGCCCGGTCTTTGGCCACCGCGACGGTGAACCCAGGGGGAGTAAAACTGGCTTGGGACACCCAGGAGGCTAACATAGCCCCTTTGACGGCGCCTTTTTGGGCAGTGATGATATAAAGCCCGCCACTGATGCGCCCGATCGCCTTCTCCAGTTCGTTATCGAGGGACTTGAGCTTTTTGATTTTGGCGGCCTGGGCGAGGGTTTGGCCCAAATCCGTTCCCGATTCATCGCAGAGTTGATAGGTGTTTTCGCTGGGGGTGTCTTTGACTTTAATGACCTTAAACCCTTCCCGTAGCCCCAGGTCTAAGAATTTGATCCGCAGGGGATCAATGGGTTCATCATTGCCGCCGTAGGATTCATACAGCCCAAAGGTTTGCTTGGGATTGACGGCGGCGAGGACGGTGCCAAAATTGGTGTTGATATCACTATTGGCGTTCAAGGGCGGCATCCCCACCACCACGCCACTCGCATGGGCCACCATTTCGTTGATTTCCTGGGGGTCCGTAGAACTCAAATCCACCATCTCCACCCCAATTCCCGTTTTGGTGATGCCCTTAGCAAGGGCCTGGGAAAGGCGATCGCCGTAGCCATAATCCGCCACATAAAAGACCACCACGGTTTTCTCGGCTTTGCTTTGGCTTTCACTCCAATGGCGATAACGGTGTAATAATTCCTCTACGTTGTGACGCAGTAGCGGGCCGTGGCCATTGGCAACGGTGGTGATGCCCCCTAAATTGTCCATACGTTTCATGGCGGCCAGCACCGACCGCGCATTAGGGCCCATTAGGCAGTCGTAATAAAATTGATAATCCGGCGCAATTTTGCCCAAATCTTCATCAAATAGGGCATCGGAGCAGTAGTGCATCCCAAACACGTCGCAGGTGAAGAGTATCTGCGTAGCGGGATCGTAGGTCAGCATGGTGTCTGGCCAATGCAAATTCGGCGCACTGACAAATTCCAAATTATGCCCCTGTCCTAAATCCAAATGATCACCGCTTTTTACCTGAATGCGTTTAAAGGGTTGGTGAACGAAGTTATCGAGAAACTGCAACGCCACTTTGGTGGCCACCACGGTAATTTCCGGCGCAAGCTGCAAAATATCTTTAACCAAACCACTATGATCCGGTTCGGTATGGCTCACAATCAGGTAATCAATCTGGGTCGGGTCGATTAACCCCGTCAGTAGCTCCATATATAATTGGCGAAACTTTTCGTGGGAGCTATCCACCAGGGCCACCTTGTTCGCCTGGATCAGGTAGGAATTGTAGGTGGTGCCATTTTGCAAACCAAATTCAATGTCGAACCGATCCCGGTCCCAATCCAGAGACCTAATGGCAATGGTCTTATCGGCGATCGCCTGGGTTTGGGTAGAAAGGCGTTTTTGGGTCGGCAAAGGGGTGGCAACCATGTCAAACTCCTGGGTTCGAGGAAAGGGTTTTTGTGTAGTGTATCGCAGTTAACAGCGATCTTTCAGGGAGAGACTCCTTCGGTCACCACGGATCTAGCCGGTCTAATTTTCGCTAATCTTAAGAAGCAATCCGCCTTTCTCTCCTGGCTCCGATCCAATCCATCGTTTTTCCTATGGCCACCATCACCGATTCAGATTTAAAAGGATTGAAAGACTTAATTTCCGCTGGCTTTAACCGTCTTGACGGCGAAATCCTGGGTCTCAAACTCAATCAGGAAAAATTAGCGGGACGTATTGATAAGCTTGATAGCAAACTCTCTGGGCAGGTTGAAGCTCTTGAGGAAAAACTAGCGGGACGCATTGATAAGCTTGACAGCAAACTCTCCGGGCAAATGGCGACCCTTGATGCAAAACTAGCGGGATTAGATAAGCGGGTGGAAAATAGCGAAAAGCGAGTTGATAGCGTAACGGGCTGGTTAGTCGGGATTCTCTTCGCTTTGGTAGGAGGTTTATTAGGGCTATTGGGTAAATTTGCCTTTTTCCCGAATCCCTAACCTGGCGATCGCCTAGATTTTGGTGATGCAATGCGCCGCCATTTCGACGTAACGAAGGATGCAAAAAACAGTCCCGACAGATCATTGGCTGGCCTTAATGATTGGTAATTCCCATTTACATTGGGCAGAATTTCACAACAATCAACTTCGACAAACTTGGCATACCCCCCATAATATTGCGCCGGAAGATTTATCGTCGTTACTGGGCAAAATTCCCTTTGTTTTAGCTTCGGTTGTGCCATCCCAAACAGACCAGTGGCTAAGCTATCAGCCCCAGATATTAACCTTAGACGATATTCCCTTAAACAATCTCTATTCCACCCTGGGCATCGACCGGGCCTTAGCGGCCTTGGGGGCTGGCATAACCTATGGCTTTCCCTGTTTAGTCATTGATGGAGGAACGGCGTTAACCTTAACCGCAGTAAATGATCAACAATGCTTAGTCGGCGGCGCTATCCTGCCGGGCTTAGGCCTGCAACTCCACACCCTCGGCGATCGCACCGCAGCCTTACCCGCATTGACCTTGCCGAAAACGTTACCGGATCGATGGGCGAACAACACATCCGATGCCATTTTGAGTGGTGTAATCTATTCCACGCTAGCGGGATTACGGGATTATGTTAATGAGTGGCTAGCTCGCTTTCCCCAGAGTTCGATACTATTAACGGGGGGCGACGGCGATTTTTTACATCAGCAGTTACGAAACCAGAACATTAATCGAAAAACCCCATTAATCGGCGATCGCCAGTTGATTTTTCGAGGCATACAACACTGTCGTTTGAATTTATGAAAATAAGCTACACCGTCAGAACTTTCATGCTTTCATCGGTTTTGCTCGTCGCAAATTACGGTGGCTTTTCCACGCCGGTAAACGCACAGGTTGCCAAAGGGTATGTATGCGGTGCTGAAACAGGGAGAGTGTACCTACGGTCTCAGCCGACTGCCTCAAGTCAAAATGCCAATCGAACCCTTCCTAACGGTTCTCCCGTGTGGTTTAGTCAGTCTCGCAATGGCTTTTTATGGGTGGAAAGTAATATCGGCACGGGTTGGATCACAGAGAGATATGTTTGCTACGACACGAATCCTCAAGTGGAGACAAGGTCTTACATCTGTGGTGCGGAAACGGGAAAGGTTTATTTTCGCAATCAGCCCAAAAGCACCAGCCAAAATGCCAAAAGAACCCTTTCGAATGGGACACCAGTGGATATTTTGCAATATCGCAATGGATTTGCCTTAGTTCAGATTGAAAATGGGGCAACGGGTTGGGTAACAGAGCGATATGTTTGCCCCTAACGTGACCTCAAAAAATCCCATTGTTGTAAGGATTAACTTTGGGGGAGGGATTGGGGGAAGGGGAAACAGCACCAGGGAGAGGAATGGTGGGTAAATCAGGATTGATTACGTTAGACAAAACAAAAGAAAACTGAAATTGATTGTTTTCAGCAACTTTGTCTGTTTCTTGGATACGGTTTTCGGCAATGTTCCAATTTTGTGCCCAATAATTTCGTAATGCTTCTGTTTGGGATAATAAACTGGCAGGGTTACTATCGGGATTTCGCTCAACGGTTAATTGTAAATTTAAGTTGGGATAGGACTGTAAGGCATCGCCAACTTTATCTAGGATGACTTTATCCTGGGGAGAAAAGACAATCTCCGCACTATCAAGGGTTGTTTCTGGATCGGCAACGATCGCCGCGATGCTGCCCTGTTGTTGGGCAATGCGTTGATATTGAATCTGTAAGTTATTGATTTGTAGACTGGTTTGAATTTGATCTGACAAAATGGCTTGGGCATCGGTCTGGAGATCTCGATCGCCAAGGTAAACCACCAGTAATTTGGGCGGGGACAGCCCTTCTCTTAGCAGGACTTGATAGGAAACTAACGGTAACGTTGGGGGAAAATTGATGGAGGCGAGGGCACTTTCTACTGCTTCCATTAATTGCTTTTGTAAATCGGCAATGGAGGTAAAGATCGGGGCCGACGGGAGGGGAGAGGGTTGGGCGTCAACGATTTGACTGGTGGGAATTTGGACAATTCTGACGTTTAATTGGGATGGCGATCGTTTCAGTGCTTGGGCGAGTTGTTCGGTAAACCGTTGTTGATCATCTCGGGTATAAAGGTGATCGGTGACCACTTGCAGTTGAATATTTAAGATATTATTTTCGTCTTGGGTTTTAATTTGATCGATGAATGACGTTGCTTGCCCATCATTTTTGGCATTAAGATTATTTTGCCAAACGGTTTTAATGGTGGCACGAAGTTGGTTAGCTTCCTGTTGTTGGGCAACCTGTTGCCGGAGTTGACTGAGGGATGTATTCAGGGGAAAAGAAATTACCCCTAAGGTTACTAAAATTAAGAAGAAACGACTGGGTAGCCCTCCGATGCGCCGGAAGGTTGTATGGCGGGGCACAGCACTTAACCAAGCAGCCACTAGGCGGCTTTCCGGATTACAACTTTTCCAGATTTCCACCTGTTCCCGCACCGCATGGGTATCAAATTGCACAAAGAAAAAGACGATCATGGCGGTAAAAATAATCGCCACTAGGTTAGTAATAAATAATAATCCCCCTCCCTTCGCAACAACGAGACCATGGGCGGAGTTCAAACTTAAATAGGTTCCAATCCCGTAACCCACCACACACAACGGCGGCATCAATGCTACGGCGATCGCCACCCCGGGTAAGGATGCCGCCACCCCTTTGACCTGCTTACAGGTAGCCACCGATCCCACCGCCCCGGAAAAGAGGGCCACAATTAAATCCAGTAACGTGGGCTGAGTCCGGGCCGCAATTTCGGGGGTCATTTCCTTAAACGGCACCAAAAATACCAAAATCATGGCGAAGGCGATCGCCACCCCACAACTCAGCAACAGGTTAAAGGCGGCCCGTAGCCAGAGAATAATATCCCCCGCCGCCAACCCCAGACCATTGGCCAAAATCGTTCCCATTAAGGGGGAAATCAACATCGCCCCGATAATCACCGCTGGACTATTGAGCACCAACCCCAGGGTGGCAATCCCCGCGGCCAAAATGACCTCTAACCAATAACTAATATCCTTGAGACTTACGGATTCGCACAACTGCTCATAGATTTTGACTTTGTGGGCATCGGTTAACTCCAAATTAGCGGAAAAGGCTCGCCGAATGCGGGTAACCAGAACCAATTGAAAGCGGCGGGAAGATAGTCGGGATTTGGACATAAAGGACGGCCCCAGCAAAAAAAGTTCGTATTAATGGGGAGAATAGTTTCCTCGTCGGCACTGGACGCAGAATGAAGTAGTATGTGTTGTGGGTCAAAAAAGGCGTTAAAAATGGAATGTCCAAGATGTGGGAGTGAAAAAACCAGAAAAAATGGCCGGCGTAGTCTAAAGGACGGAACACGAGTCCAGGACTATAGTTGCCGTAGTTGCTACCGCAATTTTAATGAAAGAACAGGAACGCCGATGTATCGTCTGAAAACACCAGCTCAGACGGTAGAGTATGCGCTAAAAAACCGAACAGAAGGCACGGGATTACGAGCAACTAGGGAGAATATACAACAAATCCCACTCAACGATAATAGGATGGGAAAAACGTCTAGCTCAACAGGAGAAGGCCTGGTCACCCCCGGTGGAAGAAGGAAAAGAAGTAACAGTGGAAGGAGATAAAGTATACACTCGCGTAGGCGAGAACCCCCCCCCTCTAGGTCAGAAGGATGGACTATCAATTTTGTGGAGAGATCCAGTCGTTACTGGATAACCAGCACCGTGGGATTGAAGGATGATGGATTATTTAAAAAAGCGGTCAAAAAACCGTGGGAATGGGGCAAAAACGTTACCCCCGCTATGGCAATGGGATTTGCTTCTCGCCCTATCACCATTTATGAGATGCTTCACCTCTGCAGTTATAAAGAACTCCTTCCTTGAGAAACCAGTGCCAGGAAAACACACCGGCGTCTCAAATGTTCACAAAAACACCCTTTTTCATCAACTCCATCAAATTCTTTCGATCGCCATCACCGATCCTCACATCGAAGACCTTTGGCTCACCTTGCTCAGGGCTATGAACGTAAACATCGATAGGGTAGCTATTCCCCGCCTTATCGGAAGCTGAAACACAAAGTACATAATAGCCCTTGTCCGGACTTGCAAAAACCTCAGGATGCAGCTCAGTGACGATTAATCGTTTAAACTCACCGCTCGCGTTGTCTAAATGAATAATCTGATCATCGAAAGAAATTTCGTCAAGCGCCTCTAGCATTGTGGTGTGTAGCTTTACAATTTCAGGAGAATCCGATTTACTGCCGGCGACTTGGACGGCTTCCTCTGATTCTACGGGCGGCTGAGTGCTTTGGGGGTCAGAGCAGCTTGCTGACAATAACAGAAAACAGGATAGGGTGAAGGCTTTTACAGAGGAAAACATCAAAAAAAGGAAAATTGAGTTAAGTTACAGTAATTATACAGTCAAATTACCTTGCGCTTCCCTGGGGGAATAAGCAAAGTAAACATGCCTAGTCTGATAGGTATTGCTGAAAGCGCTATCGCTAACAAGGTGCCGCAAGTGTAGCCAAACAATAGTCCAACAATAGCAACGCACTGATTTTTCGCGAATGCATCTGCCTTGTTTTCGTTCCGAAAATTTGCTAATTTGTCAAGACTTCATTGAATCTTTGCATGGGTTTTCGCAAGGACTTAGGGCGAAGCAATTTTTATGGGAAACGCATACCAATACTCGATTGTTGGCACTGCAACTGTTTAAGCCGATCAGGCCTAACGCAAAAATGAAAGTCATCATCTCCAGATCTGAGACCACTTCGTTTTGGAAAGTCTTCGTCCCGCTATCGACACTCGTCGTTGCGACCCTGTTGAGTATTTCTGCCTACACACAAATTAAGCAGGAATACCGTCGGTATTTGGCGGATAATGCCCGTTCCCTCATGCTTGCCAAAGAGGTCCTCGGTCCGGCCATTCCTAGTGTTGATGGTGCAATTACTGACGCTCAAAGAGACAACGTTTTATCTTTAATGAAAGTGCTTAGTTATAAGGAAAATATCAATTGTGTCGCAGTCCACCGTAATACTATCCAGTTAATTTACCCCCCAGCTGATTTTTGTGAATCAATGGATCACAGCCAAGAAATTTCTTCCCAGCTTGGAAAATCAGGCTCAACTAAAATTACACTTTTTATTTCCGACCAAAGGGTTACAACGTGGAATTTACACATTTTACGTTTCTATATGGTATGGGGGACATTGCTTTTGCTCTCAGTTCAGATCGCGATCTACTTTTACTTGTTACAGCGTAAAAAAGTCAATGATTTACTACAAGATATGAATCAGTCCTTAGAAAAAAAAGTGGAGGAAAAAACAAAGGATTTACTGCTTCAACAAAGAGCAATCAATGCCGCTCAAGATGGGATCATTATCCTGGATGCCCTTTCTCCAGAACTGCCTTGCATTTCCGTCAATCCTTCATTTGAAAAAATCACAGGGTATGAAGCGTCAGAGGTACTGGGTGAAAATTTCCATATTTTACTAGGGCCAGATATTGATCAACCAGGATTAAATGTTTTACGAAAAAGCTTAAAAGAGCAGAAGAGTTGTGAAGTACTTTTCCGTAACTATCGAAAAAATGGTGATGTTTTTTGGAATAACCTCAGTGTCTCTCCGATTTTTAATGAACAAGGTAAGCTAACCCATTACGTCGGGATTCAAAATGATGTCTCCGAGCGAATTAAATCTGAGTTGGCCATGAGGCGTCAATCTGATGCGATGAATGCCGCTGTCGATGGCATCTCGATCCTTAAGGGCGATCGCTTCATTTATGTTAATTCTTCTTTCGCAAAGTTATTCGGCTATGAAAACGAACAGGCATTGATTGGGGTAAGTTGGAAAGCACTTTACCCTCCCAAAGAAATAAAAAATTTTGAGAGCAATATCTTACCTATACTCCACGCAAACGGTCACTGGCAAGGGGTAGTTAATGCCATGGGAAAAGATGGTTCAACTTTTTCTGAGGGGTTATCTATTAGTTTAAAAAATAATGTTATCATACACATCGGCCGCGATATAACGCCCCTTAAAAAATATCAAAACGAAATAGAATCATCTTTAAAACAAAAAGAGATTTTGTTGCGGGAAATTCACCACCGCATCAAGAATAATTTGTTGGTGGTTTCAAGCATGATCAACTGGCAAAGTGATTTTTTTGATGATCCCCGGGTGATAGCGGCCATGGAAGATAGCCAGAACAGAATCCGCAGCATGGCCCTAATCCACGAAAAACTTTATGGTTCGCCTAACCTGATGACCATAGATTTGGCAGACTACCTCAAGACCTTGGTGGACGAAATTTACGCAAGCAGCCAGAGGGTATCAAGTAAGGTTGAGATTAGGTTTGAACTCCAGCCCGTGTTCGTCAATATCGAGACGGCAACCCCCTGCGGTCTCATCGTCAATGAACTTATCCTGAATGCCCTAGAACACGGTTTTGAGCCTGACCGAGGAGGAACGATTTTAGTGGCGATGGGTATTGATGAAAAACAGCGAATCAGTGTAAGGGTGAAAGATGATGGCATGGGCATGCCGCAAAATTTTGACTGGCGAGAAGCAGAAAGTTTAGGCTTGCAGTTGGTTTGTCTTCTTACGGAGCAACTCGAGGGGGCACTAAATATTACGCAAGATAATGGAGTTGATGTGATTATCACGTTTGAAGAGCTGCACTATGAACAGCGCATTTAAATATACTTATCTGGGAGACGCCCGTGGATAGGGACATCCCCGGCGGAAAAGGGAAACCCGTCAATACGTTGGCAAACACAAAGAAAAAATACTGCCTTTGGGATCATTGTCTCTGACAGAAATCTCACCACCATGGGCTTCGGCAACGGTTTTGCAAAAGGTTAATCCCAAGCCAATTTTGGCGATATCTTCCGCCCGGTCATTACTGTGGTACGGCTCGAAAATGGCGGCCTTTTTCTCATCGGGAACCCCGGCCCCCTGATCGATGACGTCAAACTGAATCTGGTCGGCATGGGGGCGGCTGATGCGGAGTTCAATGCTGGTGCCGACGGGGGAAAATTTAATGGCATTGGTCAACAGGTTAT
>JAYKHU010000027.1:0-6076 GCA_035285105.1 Synechocystis sp. | reverse complement strand
GAAACCTGTTATGCCAGCGGTGCCAATGGCTATGTGCTCAAGCGAGTCGGAATTGAAGCCACCCAAGACACCCTGCAAGCCCTAGTACGTTATTGGTTTGCCGTTTCAGTATTGCCCGACCCCAATTGACCCCGCCATGAGCCTCTCCCACCGACTCGAAACCGACGTAGAGCAATCCCTATCCCTCACCGTCCTCTTGATTGACGATGCTGAGGTTGATCGCCAAGTCTATCGGCGCTATTTGGAAACCGATGCCACGGTGAAGTACCGTTACCTGGAAGCAGAGACCCTAGAAGAGGGCTTAGCCCTTTATCGCCAAGAAAAACCGGATGTGACCCTGTTGGACTTTAGCTTGCCGGATGGGGATGGTTTGGAGTTTTTGGCCCTCATTAACCAAGCCAGTGGCGGGGTCAAATTGCCGGTGGTGATGCTGACGGGGCAGGGGGATGAACGCATTGCCGCCACCGCCATCAAGTTAGGGGCGGCGGATTATTTAGTGAAACAGGACTTAACCGCTACGGCGCTACAAATTGCCGTGGTTCAAAATCATCACAATGGTAGATTAAAGCAGCAACTCGAAGAAACACAACAACGGGAAACCATTACCAGCGAAATTGCCCTACGAATCCGCCAATCGTTGGATTTACAAACTATCCTTGATGCCGTCGTCCAAGAGATTTGGAAATATTTAAAAACAGATCGGGTGCTGATCTATCAAATAATTCCTGATGTGAATACCAGCGGGGCCATTGTGGCGGAGGCGGTGTCTGATCCCTGGGAAGCGACAATCCACCAGCAAGTGAAGGATACCTGTTTAACAGCGGCTAGACCCCAAACGGAACTGTATCGCCACGGGCATGTGTTCTTTGTTAACAATGTGGATGACTCCTCCTTGACGGACTGCCATAAACAATTGCTGCAACGCTTTCAGGTTAAAGCCAATTTGGTGGTGCCCATTTTGTTGCCCACCGCCCATCCCAACGGCGGCAAGCTCTGGGGACTGCTGATTGCCCATCATTGTGCCACTCCCCGCCAATGGAATTCCGAGGAAATCCATCTCCTTAAGCGTCTATCCGTCCAATTGGCGATCGCCATTCAACAGGCGGAACTATACCAATCCCTGCAACAGCTTAACCATGACCTTCTGGAGACAAACCTACAACTGCGGCAGGCAACCCGTTTGAAGGATGAATTTCTCGCCAATATGAGCCATGAGTTGCGGACCCCCCTCACCGCCATTCTCGGCATGTCGGAAATATTATTGGAAGGAATCTATGATCCCCTCAACACCCACCAAACCAAAGCCACCAATACCATTACCCGCAGCGCCCAGCACCTCCTGGGGTTAATCAACGAAATCCTGGATTTGGCCAAAATTGAAAGTGGCAAAATGCAGCTAGAACCGGAACCCTGTTACCTGGCGGCCCTCTGTGAAGATTGCCTTCAATTTGTCCGTTCCCAGGCGAACAAAAAAAACCTCAGCCTTGGCTTAGACGTCACCACAACGGTGAGCCGAGTGGAATTGGATAGCCGTCGTCTGCGGCAGGCCCTGATCAACTTACTCAGTAATGCGGTTAAATTTACCCCCGAGGGGGGTTCCGTCAAGCTTCAGGTGGAACAGGTCGATGCCTGGTTGAATTTCCATGTCATTGACACCGGCATTGGCATTGATCCCGGCGATCGCCATAAACTCTTTCAACCCTTCATCCAACTGGATAGCCAGTTAAATCGTCAATATGAAGGCACAGGGTTAGGCCTGGCCCTCGTCAAACGCATTGCCGAACTCCACCAAGGCACCATCTCCTTTACCAGCGTTCTTCAGCAGGGGAGTCGTTTTACCTTGGCCATTCCCTACAAGCCGCTCCCGGAACTTTCAGAGTCCCCCGCGGTTTCAGGGGAAACCCCTCAGTCCCTGTCGATCCCCCCTAACCAAAAAGCGATACGGTTATTAATCGCCGATGACGATGCCAATACGGTAGCCACATTAGAAGACTATCTCTCGCCCCAGGGTTATCAACTGTGCTTTGCGGATAATGGGGTGACGGCGATCAACCAAATTTATCAGGAACACCCCGACTTAGTCATTTTAGATATTCAAATGCCAGTTATGGATGGCTGGGACACCATTGCCCATATCCGTCGTGATCCCACGCTGCAAGGGTTGCCAATTATTGTTGCGACAGCGTTGGCCATGCCCGAGGATCAGGAAAAATGTCTGGCAACAGGGGCCACCGCCTATATCAGTAAACCGGTGCGGCTGAGGAGATTGGAGCGATTGATTCGTGAAACGTTAGCCAAATCAATGCAGTCCTCTCCCTCTCAGTCCCAGGTTCCTCCATTGACCTCAAGCAAAATATCTTTACAGACCCCACAAATATAAGCACTCAATATGGCCGCAGTCTCCAACGCCGAAGTGGCATTACAACGGAGCAATGCGCTCCTAGAAACCATTCGTCAAGCCCAATCCCAGTTCATCACCGCCGTTGACCGTCAAACGATCTTTGACGATCTCCTTTCGGGTTTACTGGCGTTGACGGAGAGTGAATATGGCTTTATTGGGGAAGTGTTTTATGCGGAGGATGGAACCGCCGCAATTCAAGAAGGGTATTTAAAACAACGGGGGCAACCCTACCTCCAAACCCATAGCATCACCAACATTGCCTGGGATGAAGAAACCCAGCGCCTCTATGAAGAAAGTCTGGCGACGGGGATGCGCTTTGATAATCTGAAAACCCTTTTCGGGGCTGTGATTATGACGGAAAAGCCGGTGATTGCCAACAGTCCCAGCACCGATCCGCGCCGGGGGGGAACACCGGCCGGACACCCCCCCCTCAATGCCTTTTTAGGACTTCCTTTTTTTGGCAATAATCAACTGATTGGCATGATCGGCATTGCCAATCGGGACGGGGGCTACGACCAGGCGATCGTGGACTACCTCCAACCCTTTCTGTTCACCTGTATTAATTTAATTGAGGGGTATCGACTAGAACGAAAGGCCACCCAGAGCGTCGCCCGACTCCAAGCCAGTGAACAACGCTATCGCACCTTGCTGGGCAACGCTAGCGATGCCATCTTAATTGCCAATGCCGAAGGATTTATTGTGGATGCCAATCGTCAAGCCGAAGAACTCTTTGGCTATAGTGTGGCAGAAATAACCCAACTGCATGGTACCCAATTACATCCTCCGGAAGCCCTAGAACCAGTAAGACATCATTTTGAAACCTTGGTAACGGAGAGGGGCAAAGGCAAGCCCATTGAAAGTTTAGTGATTTGTAAAGATGGTAGTATCAAACCCGTCGAAATTACCGCCTGCCGGATTGAATATGAGGATGGGGTTTTTACCCAAGGGATTTTGCGGGATATTAGCGAACGCAAGCGGACGGAATTAGCCCTACTGGAAAGCCAACAGAAATTTCAGCGGATGACGGAAAATGTGCCAGGGATGATTTACCGTTATGTTCTTTATCCCGACGGTCGGGATGAGGTCCTCTATGTCAGTCCCCAATGCCGCGAAATCTTTGAGGTGGAACCGGACATGGCTGTAAAGGACATTGATTTAATGTGGGAAAGAGTTCATCCCGACGATGTATTGGAGATTAAGGCCGGGTTAGAGTACTCCGCGAAGACCTTAACCCCCTACACGCGAGAAACCCGCTTAAAGTTCCCCAATGGGAAAATTCGCTGGATTCGGGATATTGCCCGTCCTAAACGGGAAGACAGTGGGGCAGTGGTGTGGGATGGCATCGTTTTTGATATCAACCAGAGCAAAACCTACGAAGAACGTCTGGAGCAAACTAACGCGGAACTCAAACGGGCCACCCAGCTCAAAGATGAGTTTTTGGCCAGTATGAGCCACGAATTACGCACTCCCCTCAATGCCATTTTGGGAATGTCGGAACTGTTAACCAACGGAACCTATGGCAATCTCGACCCCCAACAGGCAAAAGCCATTGAAACGATCGCCAAGAGTGGCGGACATTTACTAGAACTAATCAACGACATCCTCGATTTAGCCAAAATTGAAGCGGGGAAAATCACCTTAGAGTTGGAAACGGTAGGGCTTCAGAGTCTCTGTGAGCAATCCCTCCCCCTGGTTCGTTACCAAGCAGAGAAAAAGGGCATTACCCTTAATGTCCGCTTTCCCCGTCAAAAAATAGGTCTGTGGGTGGATCCCCGCCGTCTGCATCAAGCCTTGTTAAATTTACTGAGTAACGCGGTGAAATTTACCCCGGCCGGGGGACAGGTGAGTCTGTTGGCCTATGTGAGACCGGATTCGGACTGGCTCTACTTCGATGTAGCCGATACGGGTATTGGTATTGCCCCCGGCGATCGCCATAAACTGTTTCAACCCTTTGTCCAGATTGATAGCAACCTCAACCGTCAATATTCGGGCACTGGCTTGGGGTTAGCCCTGGTGAAACGCATTGCTGAATTACATGGGGGACAGGTAGTATTTACTAGTGAACTCGGCAAGGGGAGTTGTTTCTCGTTAGTGTTGCCTAAAACGGCGATCGTCCCGGGCTTCCTTTCCGATCCCCCCCTAAGCTCAGCGCCAACGGCCCCTCGTTCCCCCCTGGCATCCGGTTCTGGGTCAACGTCCCCATCGGCCCCAGGACCCCGGCTGGTCATTGCGGAAGATAATCCCGACACCTTGGACGCGCTGCAAGACTACTTGATTCCCCGGGGCTACCATGTGACAACGGCCGAAAATGGACAGGCGGCGATCGATCTTATTCGTCGCCACAAACCCGATCTCGTCTTAATGGATATCCAAATGCCGATCATGGATGGTTTGGAAGCGATGCAAATTATTCGCCAAGATCCTGACTTGCAAGACCTGCCGATTATTGCCCTAACGGCCCTGGCGATGACCGGAGATCAAGAACGTTTACTGTCTTCGGGGGCAACGGACTATCTCAGCAAACCCTTCAAGCTGAGCCAACTCGATCACCTCATTCGCGGGCTGTTGGCCAATGCGTCCCCCTCTGGGCATTCCCCCTGATGACCGCTGCGCTCCACTGCCACCGTCCCCCCCCCCGCCAATCCCCTGAGTTTTTGTTAGAGCAAATATAAAGAAAATATAAAGCAAATATAAAGCAAACATCAAAACAAACCCTAAGTTAGGCCGCGTTACTCTAAACTGATCCCAAAACCGTCAGCCCGAGGACAAGGTGGTACAAGGAAAAGAACATTCAATTTTTATCGTCGATGATGAGCCGTCTAACTTCGACATTATGGAACCGGTGTTGGAAGCAGAAGGGTATTTTTTAGCCTATGCCCCCAATGCGGAACGGGCATTATTGCGTCTCGATGCCGTGAACCCCAACCTCATCCTCCTTGATGTCATGATGCCCGGTATTGACGGTGTTGAGCTTTGTAAAACCATTAAAGCAATGCCCCAGTGGCAATATACTCCCATTATTATGGTGACGGCCCTGACGGCTAAAGAAGATTTAGCGCGGTGTTTAGATGCAGGCGCCGATGATTTTATTAGTAAACCGATTAATTTTCAGGAATTAAAAGCGCGGGTGCGGTCAATGCTCCGTATTCGGGAACAATTTGAGCAAATCCAAGAATTAATGACGGCTCGGGATGCCATGTTCAATATGATTGTCCATGATCTCCGCAATCCCCTGACCTCGATCTCCATGACGGCGGAAATCATTGGCCGTTACTATCACGACCACGTAGACGAAAAATATACAGAACGGTTGACCCGGTCCGCCGATAAAATGAGCCGCTTGGTCAACGATATTTTACTCATCGGTAAGTTACAAACAACCCTCCCCCAAGCCGAAAAGCAGGTGATCGACGTTAACCAATTGGCTGAAAGCGTCTTAGGGGATGCCGAAGTATTTGCCTCCCAAATGCAGGTTCAACTCCAGAACTATGTGCCCCTCAGTCCGGCGATCGCCCACTTGGATATTTATTTAGTGCGCCGCGCCCTGGATAACCTGTTGACCAATGCCATTAAATTTTCCCCCGTCGGCACCAGCATTGAACTCCGCATCAGCCGCCCCCATGCCGACCAGATTCAGTTTGACGTCATCGATCAGGGGGCCGGGGTTCCCGATGA
>JAYKHU010000026.1:0-3944 GCA_035285105.1 Synechocystis sp. | reverse complement strand
GATTGGCGTATCCGGGTCACCATCAACGACCAAAGTTTTTTACTGGATCAATGGCAACCCATCTATTTGGAAGGATTTCAGACGGGGGAAAATTGGGTCAAGCTAGAATTCATTGACGATCAAGGTAATTTAGTGGCCAATCGCTTCAACAATACGGTGCGGGTGATTAATTACCAACCCGGGGGAGAAGATGCCCTATCTCGCCTAATGCGGAGTGAGGTGACCCTAGGGGAGGCCTATGGGTTAACAGGAGTGACGCTGCCGGAATTTTTACCCGATGAGGAGGAAATCGTTGAAACGGTGGAGGAACCCAAAGATACTGACTTCCCCGCAGCAATCAACCCATCGGACCCCCTGGAGGAAAGCACAGAGAGCGAAACAGACCTTGAAATTGAAATTGACACAACCCCAGAAGCCGTTACCCCGGAGTTGGACGACACCTTAGCCAATCCCGTTCTGCCCCCCAATCCAGTGGAGTCTCCGGCCCCCACCGCCCCGACGGAAGACTCGGTGGAAGCGGCAATCCCTCCAGCACCACCAACCGAGCAACCGGGGGAAAGTGGTCAAAGCCTGACAGACGCAGGATAAAAATCCTGGATTAGCCCAGTGTGCGGGGGAGGATGATCGTTAGAATGTGAACGCCGATCGCCTGATTACCTATGCCCTATCCGTTGTACGTCGCGTTGATTTGGCAGCACCACCAGCCCGCTTCTTTTGTCCATGGGGGACTAGGCACAGAATCTGGGCGTTATCAACTACCGGGGGTGAGACTCCACGGCACGAAGGATTACGCTGGCCTGATGCGTTTACTGAGCCGTTATCCCCTTGTACACCAAACCGTGGGGTTTAGCCCCTGTTTATTGGCCCAGTTGCAGGAATATGCCCATGGCACCGCCGTTGATTACCATTGGGAATTAACCCTGACACCGGTGGCACAGTTAACGCCGGCTCAAAAAGTTAATATTCTCCAGCGGTTTTTTGACGCCAATCCCCGCACCCAAATTTTCCCCTATCCTCGCTACCAGGCCCTTTATGAACAGCGGCAAACCGAAGGTATCGACTGGTGTGTTACCCATTGGCAGCCCCAGGATTTTAGTGATTTGCTCGCCTGGCACAATTTAGCCTGGTTTGATCCCCTCACCGTTTCCGAAGATAAAGACCTGCAACAGTGGTATTTCCAGCAAACCACCTTTTCCCTCGGCGATCGCCAGCGCATCATTAGTAAGCAACGGCAAATTATCCAAACGATTATTCCCCTCCATCACGCCCTGCAACAACGGCGACAACTGGAACTGATCACCAGTCCCCATAGCCATCCCATTTTGCCCCTGTTGGCTGATACCAATATTGCCCGTACCCTCCAAACCAGCTTGCCCCTGCCCGACCCCCGCTATTGTTGGTCGGAGGATGGGGCCAAACAGTTACAAGCAGCGAAGCACTATCATCGTCACATCTTTGGTCAGGATCCCCGGGGCCTGTGGTCACCGGCCCTGGCCCTCAGCCCTGCATTACTCGACACGGCCGCCCAACTGCGGTGGGACTGGCTCTGTGGGGATGAAGCAACCCTCGCCCACAGTTTAAATCAGCCCACCCAACAGCAACGTCAGGCGATCGGCATTGACGGTCCAGCGGAATGGCTTTACCACCCCTATCGGCTCCGCACCGTGGACGGGGATGTAACCATGGTGTTTCGGGATCAACGGCTTTCGGATTATCTACGCTTTGATTATGCCCGCGTCCCCCCCACCAAGGCGGTCAAGGATTTAATCAACCAATTAATACACATCCACCAAGGAGGCATATCGGAAACTCCTCGCCTCGTTACCCTTGCCCTTGAAGGGGAGCAGGGGTGGGGGCATTATGAGCAAAACGGTTTTGGATTCTTGAGCCAGTTTTATCAACAGTGTCAAGACTTGACCCGCCAAGGCATTTTACAGTTGGTCACCGTCACGGAATTTTTAGACCAATTTCCCCCGACCCAAATCTTCCCCCAGGATGCCAAAGACCAACTGGTCGGAACGTGGCGGCAACAAGATTTTAGTCCCTGGATTGGCACGCCCTTGAAAAATAAAGCCTGGGATTATTTGATTGATGCCCGTCAAACCCTGGCCAACCACCCGGAAGCTACGGAGGTCAATAATCCGGAAGCCTGGAACGCCCTGTATGCGGCCCAAAGTTCCGACGGGTTTGAGGCGTTAGCGTCGGAGATGACCCCCCAACAATGTCAGTTAGAGAGTTTATTTCGCTCCCATTTAATTCGCCTTTATCGGGCCCTCAATGAAACGGTTCCTGGGTATTTACACCACCCCCTCGGTTCCCCCGCGCCGGAAAACGCCGATCGCCAAGGATGCCTCTATCCCCGCTGGACAGATCTGGAGGACTTAACCCCCTGGCGGATGGCCACCTGTCTTTCGGTGAGCGATCACCCCTTCGTTCATAGCCTATATTACGGTCAGAATCCCCAATCCCTCCATTTTCGACTGGATTTTAACTGTCCCGTCACCCAGCTTGACCCCGATGAGTTGCATTTATGGTGGTACTATCCCGGTGTGCCCCATGCCCATGCCCCAGCGGCGATCGCCGCTTTGCCGGATCACGCCCCCCTCAATTACTATTTTCATCACCATTGCGGGGTGAATTTAAAAACCCACCAGGCTTGGCATGAAGTGGCGGTCAATGGCATCACCTGGCAACGGAGTTCCCACCGCCCCAAACTGATACAACAGGATCGGATTGTGGTCGTGAGTTGGCCCGTTGACCTATTGGCCTCTCCCCCTAGCCCAACATTGCATTTACTGGCGGTGTTGGCGGATCAGGGGGAATTCCATAGTCTGCTATCGGGCGATCGACCGTTGATCTGGCCATGGCGTTAGGGGGGAAAATTAACAAACTCCCTCGGTGGATTGTTCACGGTTAATTCTGCGTGATTTATATGTTTGATCCTGTTTTATTACAATTCCAATCCCCTGGCCCTGTCATGGTGGAAGTGGGGCCGTTCGCCCTGCGGTGGTACGGTTTTTTAATTGCTAGCGCAGTCATTATTGGTTTAAACCTCTCCCAATGGTTAGCGGCAAAAAGGGGGATTAATCCTGACCTATTAAATGATTTAGCCGTTTGGTTAGTGGTGGCAGCTATTCCCTGTGCGCGGCTTTATTACGTGGCGTTTGAATGGCCACGCTATGCCCAGCAGCCGGCCAGTATTTTGGCGATTTGGCAGGGGGGCATTGCCATCCACGGTGCGTTAATCGGCGGAACCTTAGCCACATTGCTGTTTGTGCGCCGCCACCAGTTATCCTTCTGGAACCTATTAGATGTGCTCGTGCCGTCGGTCATCCTCGGCCAGGCGATCGGGCGTTGGGGCAATTTCTTCAATTCTGAAGCCTTTGGGTCGCCCACTAATTTACCCTGGAAGCTGTATATTCCCCCGGTGAATCGTCCCCCCGGTTTGGGCAATTATGACTTTTTCCACCCCACGTTTTTGTATGAATCCCTTTGGAATATGGGGATTTTCATTCTTTTACTCAGCCTCTTTTTCTATGGCTTACGTTATCCCCAGCGCATCAAAACCGGAGCGATCGCCTGTGGGTATTTAATCGGCTACAGTCTCGGGCGGGTGTGGATTGAGGGATTGCGCATGGATAGCCTTATGCTCGGCCCGTTCAGGATTGCCCAGGTGGTGAGTTTAACCCTGGTGGCGATCGGGGGCCTGGGGTTAATCTGGCTCTATGGGCTGAAACGTCCCTTACCCGATTTTCAGCCCATGGCCCCTAACGACGGGTAAAAAGACGGTAGTAGCTAGAAACCATCAATTCTTTAATTGGGAAATTGATCCAAGTTAGGGGATTAATGGTGACGATAATGTTACGGCTGTCGCGACGGGCGGCTTTGACAATTTCCTTAGCAACCCAAGGGGCGGACAAAATTCCCACCGGATTCAAGTTGCT
>JAYKHU010000025.1:0-5994 GCA_035285105.1 Synechocystis sp. | reverse complement strand
AGTCATGGGGAACCCCCACGATCGCCACGTCATAATTACCGACTTTCCGCACATCTTCTAAGTAAGGGGCTTTGAGAAAGGTATTGATCCCGGCGTAATGGGGCAGTTCCCCCCGGGAAAAGGTGGGAATGGTGCGGTCTTTGATACTGGCAGCGGCTTCTAGGCCATAGGTTAAGCCCTGATCTACTTCCTGTTGCCAGCCGGTTAAGGGTAACTGGGCCTCCTTGGCTAGAGCGGCTTGGGCCTCCGACGGCGATCGAAAATTAGCGGCGTCTGACATCGGTTAATTTCCTCAAAAAACAAGTTGCCCAGGAGTCCTTAATGACGCCCAAGCATTGGTCATCAAAGTCTCCCGGGCTTTTGTCCCGCCGTGTAGCTAGTGAAATACTGTTTGAAGCTGAGTGAACAAGACTAGCCTGTTTCTCTCGGACCAGTCACCGTCGCACAGGCCACAGCCGGAACCCTAGAAACATTTCCCTAACGCTAAATCAAAAAGTTGAGGGGTAACTGTAAGTTTTGTTACATTCCCCCTCCGTCCCTCGGATTAGCGTTGGTTGCGTCGTCTTGCGCCTTCCTGAAAACCCCGGTCGTAGTCCACGGAATTACGGGGATTATCGTATCTTGCTCCGTTGATGCCATCCTGTAAGCCCCGAAAATATTCATCCTTAGGAGAGACCGGACGATTGCGGTTAGCTTCGTTGGAACGTTGCACACTATTGACGATCGCCCCCACACCGACGGTGGCACCAACCCCCAACATAAAGTCACCAAAACTGGCCAGGGCCGGTGGGGCCACCAAGCTACTAACCGTTACGGCACTGGCGATCGCCGTTAAAACCTTGAAACCTTTCATAGAATTACGCTTTGCTCCGAATAAACCAAATGCTCAACAATCAAACCCCGAAAATAGACTAGGGGCGTTCTTCCGACCAACCATCCACCGTGACGGAAATCACTTTGGGTTGGCCATCCACCAAAGCAAACCGAATGATGTCTTTGGCCATGGACACGAATTTGCGATTATCGTCTAAACTAACCGTTTCCAGGTTGTAGCGGGTAACAACGGCAATATTGCCATCATCATCAAAGCGGACACTCATTTTTTCGTCCAGTACCTCATTCCCTTCCCGTCGGTCGTAACTGCTTTTTAACATTTCGCGGTGGGCACTCAGGCCCTCTAGGGTGCGGGTGACCCGTTGATTGCCGGTTTGTACGGTGACTTCCGACACTACGAAGGGAGCCAAAAATGACATTAACGTATCGATGTCTTCAGCGGCTTCAGCCTGTTGAATGGTTTTCATCAAGGCCAAAACCTGTGCTTCCGTGAGCATGGCATCGGCCTGGGCAACTTTCTGGGGAAGGGAAACAGAAGATAGGGGGGATTCGGCTCTCAGCGGTGTCGCGCAAAGACCCACAACGGCGATCGCCATCAAGAACGACGGAAAACCAGTGAATTTCATAGGGATAGAAAAGTAAACATTGTTTGGGAATCAACCCTTGCAAATGCTACCAAGAAGTCACCCCCCAGGGGAGTTTTTTGCCCCGACTAAAAAGCCCAACCCAGGGGAAAACAATTTACACAGTTCCTTCCCTCAGGCTAGGCTCAATATCTAAAGTTAGTTTCAGAAACGGAGAGGGAGGGATTCGAACCCTCGTTGAAGTTACCCCCAAACAGCATTTCCAGTGCTGCGCCTTCAACCGCTCGGCCACCTCTCCAAAGTGGTCACAAAGATTGATTATACAATAACGAAGACAGAAACCCAAACACTGATTCAAAAAACTGCTTAACATGACTTGTTCCCATCGCGTCCTTATCCATCATCGCCAGTTAAATAAAGATTTTACGGTTGTTGTGTCCGATGATCGTTATGTGCTGCACCAAGCGGAAGAACAGGGCTATGAACTTCCCTTTTCCTGCCGTAACGGTGCTTGTACCGCCTGCGCTGTCAGGATACTGGCCGGAGAGGTGTATCAACCCGAAGCCATGGGATTATCGCCGGAATTGCAAAAACAAGGCTATGCCCTCCTCTGTGTCAGCTATGCCCAGTCGGATTTGGAGGTGGAAACCCAAAATGAAGATGAGGTCTATGAGTTGCAATTTGGTCGTTACTTTGACGGGGGACGGGTCCGCTTGGGACTCCCGTTGGACGATGATTGACACCGTTGGCCTTGCCCCCTAGATTGGGGAAAGTTTCATGATCCTTCCCGTTTTTCACCCCCTACCGTTTCCCCGCCATGCTTGATCCGTTGCAACGCGAGCGACAAACTTACCTAGAAATTGCCACGGAAGCCGCTTTGGCCGCTGGGGCAATCCTTGAATCCCTCTGGGGCAGGGTACAGCAAGTGCAAGAGAAAGGCCAGGCGGGGGACTTGGTGACGGAGGCCGATCGCCAGGCGGAAGCAGTAATCCTGGAAATGATTAAGCGCCATTGCCCAGACCACGCCATCCTCGCGGAGGAATCAGGACAATTAGGCGACAAAAATAACCCCTACTGTTGGGCGATCGATCCCCTAGATGGCACCACCAATTTTGCCCACAGTTATCCGGTGTCCTGTGTGTCCATTGCCCTGTTGATAGAGGGCATTCCGGCGATCGGGGTGATTTACAATCCCTTTCGCCATGAACTTTTTCGAGGGGCAACGGGGTTAGGGGCCACCCTTAACCGCCAACCGATTCAAGTTTCCCAAACCTCAGACCTAGGCAAAAGCTTACTGGTCTCTGGCTTTGCCTACGATCGCCGGGACACGTTAGATAATAACTATCCCGAATTTTGCCATTTAACCCACCTAACCCAGGGGGTGCGTCGGAGTGGTTCCGCTGCGCTAGATTTAACCGATGTCGCCTGTGGCCGCCTAGATGGTTACTGGGAGCGGGGGATTAATCCGTGGGATATCAGTGCTGGCATCGTTATTTTAGAAGAAGCTGGCGGCAAACTCTCCGCCTATGATGGCAGTCCATTAGACCTCGCTTCAGGGCGCATTCTGGCCAGCAACGGTAAAATTCACACCGCCCTTAGCCAAGCCCTAGCCCAATCCCCGCAATGGTTCCAACAATACGCCGCCGCTCGCGCTTAAGTTCTCTGGGGAAACGTGGGGTTTGCCCCCGGTCAGTCTCCCTCCGCATGGGTCTGTAGAGTTAAGTGAATGTTTTTTACAATTCCTCAACATCCCACAACTTCTACGGAATAATAATTAAATACAGCTGAAGTATCCCTCCTCTGCCCGCTTTATGAGCACTTTTCCGATCCAACAAGGGTTATTTAAATATGACGTAGTCGATTACTATGCCATTCTAGGCTGTCCGTTGGATGCCACCCCCCAACAGATTCGTCAAAGCTATCTCAAAATTGCCTTCCGACTACATCCCGATACCTCCAAAGCCGGATCCAGTGAAGCCCAGTCCCAGGCGTCGAAATTATTTTCTAAGTTCGTCAATCCCGCCTACGAAGTGCTCTCCCGAGAAGTCTCTCGCACGGAACATTTACTGATTATTAATCAAACAGCCCGCAATCTGAGCATGGGCGATCGCCCCACCTTTACCAGTCCTGAGTCTCAGCAATTACAGGCTGCTAAGCAAAATCTGGAACTGGTCTATCGCAAAATCCTGACCCCCCTCAGCAAAGACTTATATCAGGATTTCAAAACAGTTTTTCCAAAAATTGGCCAGATTAGTGAATATAATCTCATTTTTCTGCTAGTAAAAGGTAATGTCGCCCCCGCCCCGGCCCGGGCCCAAAGCAGTTCTGCCACCGTTATTCAACCTCGAGAATCCGCCCCAACATCTTCCCCGGCCCGTCCCACTGCGGAGACAGCACCGCCGCCGGAACCCGTGGAATCGATGACACCGTTTGAACGAAGCCTACGCCGGGCCCGGGAGAATTATGAACGCCATAACTACGACCAAGCCATTTCTGAGTTACGGGAAGCTCTGAAAATGAATCCCAAGGATGCCCAAGCCCACGGTTTGCTGGGGTTGTCCTACTTAAAAAATCAGATGTTAACGATGGCAAAAGTTCACATCAAAACCGCAGGAGAACTGGCCCCCAATGATCCGATGATCATCATGGCCAAAAAAGAGTTAGCCAAACAAACCAGCTCCGGCAGTTCCAAAGGGGAGTCTAAATCCAGTCAAGGGGGATTTTTTAGCACCTTGTTTGGCAACAAGAAAAAATAAGCCAAAGTATGGGGAGTCAATGATTGGGAGGGGGTCAAAAAACGGCGATCGCCTCAGTTCCCCCTCTCGGGTATTTATGCGAAGCCATTAAGGAGCTTGCCAAATACGTTGGTGGTAAGCAGCGGGTTCCACATAGGGATCCACCCATTCCTGCCCGTGGTCGTGGCCATGGTTGTGACTGTGATCGTGATGATGGTGGGCGTGATCATGCCCGTGGTGATGCCCATGGCTATGGCTATGGCTATGGTCAATGGCCTGATCTTTAAACGCCAAGCGGAACTTACAGGCTTCACAATTCATGGCCACCTGTCCCAACTGGGTTTCAATTTCCCGTTCCCGTACTAAGGATAGTAGTTGTGGTTGAATCCCCATTTCCGGTAAACAAGCCACCTCAACATCAGGGAAAGCGGTTTGTTGTTCCTGGGCAATGGTGAAAATTTTCTTGACCAACGCCCCGGTGAACATAAAGTAGGGCAACACAATAATGCGTTTGGGATTGTAGAGCCGCGCCCGTCTAAAGCCTTCTTCGAGGCGGGGATGGGTAATGCCAATAAAACAGGTTTCCACCGTATGGTAACCACTGCCCTCCCATAACATCCGCGCCATCTTATAAACATCACCATTGGCATCGGGATCGCTGGACCCCCGACCGACGAATAATAACACCGTGTCTTGCCGTTGAATGCCGTGGGGATTGGTGGCGGGTTGATCCAAGGCCGCTAGGCGTTGTTGCCAGAGGTCCAAAATGGGGGGGGTAATGCCAAAGTGACGACCGTAGGAAAAGGTAATCTGGGGATGGCGTTCTCGACTACGGTCTAATTCGTTAGTGACATCAAATTTGTTGTGACGAGCGGCAAACAACAAAATAGGTAACGCAGAAATTTCGGTAAATCCCTGGGCGACACAGTGATCAACGCCGGCCTGAATGTTGGGTTCCGTTAATTCCAGAAAACACGGGATGACAGGGCGGGATGTATCCAGGGCTTGGTATTGTTCAACAAAATCGAGGAATGTTTGGCGACCATCCTGATCGCGGGTGCCATGACCAATCATTAACAAGGGTCGCTGGTAAGGCAAAGGCGGCAGCGTGATGTCTGACGAAGCAGGAAATGATTGGGGACTGGTAACGATCATTAGTGATGATGATTGATGAATAACAAAGAAGATTCCGCTAGGGTAAAGCGAGTTGACCCGCGCTAGGATTCATTATGCCAGGGCTGCTTGGGACTGGACTATGCTCTGGGTGGGCATTGGGGAATCCCCTCAGTTAATGTTAGCCAAGGGAGAGGGCAATGAAAAAACGGTTAGTGTTAGTGGGGGGCGGCCATAGCCATGCTCTGGTGTTGAAATATTGGGGACAAACACCTTTATCGACAGTGGCCCTAACGTTGGTGAGTGACGTGACCGAAACCCCCTATTCAGGGATGTTGCCGGGGCTGGTGGCGGGGTTTTATTCCCACCGGGAAAGCCATATTGATTTACTGCCCTTGGCGCGGGGTGCGGGGGCCCAGTTTATCCACGCTAGGGCGATCGCCATTGATCCGGTCAGAAAGGTATTACTGACTGACCCCCAGGGGGAAATTGAGTTTGATTATCTATCCCTGGATATTGGTAGCACTCCCTATTTAGGGGACATTGAGGGGGCTGAGTATGGCATTGCCGCGAAACCGGTGGCGCAGTTTTTACAGCAATGGCAAGCATTATTGGACCAAATTCAAACGGCATCGCCTCAATCCCTGACCTTGGCGATCGCCGGTGGGGGAGCCGGGGGCGTGGAGTTGGCCTTTAATCTACAAGCACGGTTACAACGGCAATTTCCG
>JAYKHU010000024.1:0-7944 GCA_035285105.1 Synechocystis sp. | reverse complement strand
GCCCGCGCCCTCTGCCAACTGTCCCCTGAAAATCGTCAACCGTTAAAAGCGGAAGGCTATTTAACCCGGGATCCCCGGGCCAAGGAACGGAAGAAATATGGTCTCCACAAAGCCCGTAAAGCGCCCCAGTACTCCAAACGATAACAGGATATTTTTACTATGCCAAAAGCTGACATCCATCCCACTTGGTACCCTGACGCCAAAGTTATTTGTAACGGTGAAGTGATTATGACCGTCGGGTCTACCCAACCGGAAATCAACGTTGAAATCTGGTCGGGGAACCATCCTTTTTATACGGGAACCCAAAAAATCATTGATACCGAAGGTCGTGTTGACCGCTTTATGCGCAAATATGGCATGAAGGAAAAAAATAGCGGCGATAACAAGAAAAAGAAATAAGTTTCCTTCCCCCAACGGGGTCTTGACCCTAGGGGGAAGACTGCCTTTTTGACCCGACCAGACTATAACGGTCTGGTTTTTTATTTGAATTTGTTTTTTTACCCCATTTATTTGCCCCTGCCCATGATTTGGCCCTTCAAAACCCCTGCTCGCAAAAAAATTGCCCGGATTGAAATTACCGGGGCGATCGCCGGCAATACCCGCAAAACTGTCTTAAAGGCGTTAAAAACCGTCAAGGAAAAGAAATTTCCCGCCCTGTTACTCCGTATCGATTCCCCCGGCGGCACAGTGGGGGATTCCCAAGAAATTTACTTTGCCCTCAAGGAACTTAGTCAAACCGTCAAAATTGTGGCGAGTTTTGGCAATATTTCGGCGTCCGGCGGCGTTTACATCGGCATGGGATGCCCCCAGATCATGGCTAATCCGGGCACCATTACCGGTAGCATTGGCGTAATTTTGCGGGGGAACAATTTAGAGCGCTTATTAGAGAAAGTCGGCGTTTCCTTTCAGGTGATTAAATCTGGCCCCTACAAAGATATTCTGTCCTTTGACCGGGAACTGTTACCGGAAGAAAAAACTATCTTGCAAGATCTCATTGATGATAGTTACCAACAATTTGTGGAAACCGTTGCGGAAGCGCGCAATCTGCCCGTTGATCAGGTTAAAAGCTTTGCCGATGGTCGGATTTTTACCGGTCAGCAGGCCCTAGCCCTGGGGGTCGTCGATCGCCTCGGGACGGAAGCCGATGCCCAACGTTGGCTGGCCGAATTGGCCGGTTTAGATCCGGAGAAAACCGAATGCCAAACCATCGAAGACCCCAAACCCCTCCTGAGACGCTTCACCAGCAGTCAACGCCCCAATGGGGCGATCGCCAACACATTAGATTGGTGGGAATTCGAGTTGGCCACCAGCGGTCAACCCCTCTGGCTCTATCGTCCTTAATTCCCGGTGAAGTTGGGCTTATTCCCCTAAAACATTAGCCATTCAGCCCACTCAAATGGTATAACCGGGAAAACTCAGCAGCAGCATATCGTTGATATCGATTACCCTTGCTGAGCCAGGAAACTATTTTGGGTTTCGTCGCCGTCAACTGGTTCACGTGCCGTCTTTGCCCCGTCCCCACCGCTCGCATGGAAACACTGTTACGCAATTTTTGGTATGTAGCCTTGCCCAGTCATGCTTTAAAAGCCGGGAAAATGGTGGGGAAACAGATGTTGGGCGAAAAATTGCTGGTGGGTCGTCGGGGGGATGGTTCAGTGTTTGCGTTACGGGATATTTGTCCCCATCGCGGCATCCCCCTCAGTTACGGTCACCTTGACAATGACCAGGTGTGTTGTTGTTACCACGGCTGGAAGTTTGATTCTGCCACTGGTAAATGTTCGGAGATTCCTTCCCTGGCGGAGCCAGAAACCTTTAAATTTGATCGGGTCCGGGTCATTGCCTACCCCTGTCAGGAAGTCCAAGGCAATATTTGGGTCTTTATGGCCTGCGATCCCCTCCATCCACCCCGCGATGCCGATCTGCCCCCCGTCCCAACCGTTCCCTATTTTGGCAATGTGCTGCCCCAAATTGCTGAGCAGTTTTTCTTTAATTGCCATGTGGATCAAGCGGTCATTGGCTTAATGGATCCGGCCCATGGTCCCTATGTCCATAATGCGTGGTGGTGGCGGGCCGGCAAACATCAATTCCGCATTAAAGAAAAAGCCTATGAGCCGACGGCCATGGGGTTCCGCCTCGTTCCCTACACCATGCCCTACAGTGCCCGACCCTATAAGTTATTGGGGCAAAAAGTCAGCATTGAAATTGTTTTTGAGCTACCCACTGTCCGGGTCGAAATCCTCCACGGCGATCGCCATACGGTTTGTTTATTAACGGTGATTTCCCCCATTAACAAAACCTGTTGTGAAGTGCACCAAAGTATTTACTGGACGATGCCCTGGTTAACCCCCTTCAAACCCCTCCTGGTCTCTCTCACCCGCCAATTTATGCATCAGGATTTGGCGATCGTGGAAAAACAACAGGAAGGTCTGGCGTTTGATCCCACCCTAATGTTGATCGATGATGCCGACACCCAGGCAAAATGGTATTTCCGCCTTAAACAAGAATATGAACGGGCCATGGCGGAAAATCGCTCCTTTGTCAATCCTTTACGTCCCCAAATTCTACGGTGGCGGAGTTAGTCCCGTTGGGGCCTCCCGGTGCCAGTATTCCCCTTGACAGGGGGGTAAGGGCCTTTTACCCTTGACACATTTACTGCCCTTGAGATGTAGGGAGGAACTCCCTCTTCACGTTAATTAATTAGGTAATAAAAACAAATGCGTGTTTGTGTCATTGGAACAGGATACGTCGGTCTGGTGACGGGGGTCTGTTTAGCGCAGATGGAACATCAAGTAATCTGCATTGATAACAACGAAGAAAAAGTTAAGTTGATGCGGGCGGGTCAGTCTCCCATTTACGAACCTGGGTTATCGGAGTTAATGGTCAGCAATATGCAAGCGGGCCGGCTGATGTTTTCCACCGATTTGGCCAAGGGGGTGGCGGAAAGTGAGGTGCTTTTCATTGCCGTTGGCACCCCGGCCCTAGAATCCGGCGCCAGTGATACCCGCTATGTGGAGGCCGTGGCTCGGGGCATTGGTCACAATCTCCTCGATGAGAAGTACCGCGTTATTGTCAATAAATCGACGGTTCCCATTGGGTCTGGGGATTGGGTCCGCATGATTATTAACGAAGGCACCGAAGCGCGACAACGGGAAACCGGCACGGCGATCGCCGTTAATTTTGATGTGGTGAGTAACCCAGAATTTTTGCGGGAAGGGTCAGCGGTTTATGACACCTTCAATCCTGATCGCATTGTTTTGGGGGGCAATAGTCCCGAGGCCCTAGCGGTGATGAAAGCGTTGTATACCCCCTTAATTGAACGACAAGTGGCGGCGGATCCCACCTTGCCCCCGGTACCGGTGGTGATGACCGATCTCAGTTCCGCTGAAATGATTAAATATGCCGCCAACGCCTTTTTGGCGACCAAAATTAGTTTTATTAATGAAGTGGCTAATATTTGCGATCGCGTGGGGGCCGATGTGACCCAAGTGGCGGCCGGCATCGGCTTGGATTCGCGCATTGGCAATAAGTTTCTCAACGCTGGCATTGGTTGGGGGGGGTCGTGTTTTCCTAAGGATGTCTCCGCCCTAATCCACACCGCCAGGGATTACGGCTACACCACCTCCATCTTGAATGCTGTGGTTGAGGTGAACCAAGTACAGCGGTTAATTGTGGTGGAGAAGTTACAGCAAGAACTCAAAATCCTCAAAGGAAAAGTCATCGGTGTCTTGGGGTTAACCTTCAAACCGGACACCGATGATATGCGCGATGCCCCCTCGCTAAATATCATTCGTCAACTCAATCATCTGGGGGCCAAGGTCAAGGCCTACGATCCTATTGTTTCCCAATCGGGGCTAAGTCATGGCCTCTCAGGGGTACACATCGAATCGACCCCAGAGATGCTGGCGGATCACTGTGATGCGCTCATTCTCGTCACCGAATGGCAGGAATTCCTGAAACTTGACTTTGCTGCCTTAGGCAGTCGCATGAACCAGGCGGTTATGATTGATGGCCGTAATTTCCTCGATAAGCGTCAATTACAGGCAGCGGGCTTCCGGTATCTAGGCATCGGACAGAATTAGGACGCGGAATGGCGATCGCCAACGGATCGCCTCCCATAACATCCCCCTGCGATTAACGACGGGGAGACCCTAAACTGCCGTAATAAAGTTCCTCGGTTTTAACGGTGACCACTTGGGGGGGAGTGGCATCGGGGGGATAGAGCAAATCGAGGACAATATCCCGTTGTTCCCCGACTTGTAAGTTCAGGGTTAACAAAGGATCACCCATTTCTCCCTGCCGTTGAGTGAGGTGAAAATACCGCTGTTGGGGTTGGCCGTTATCATCCACGTAATTAAGTTTGACCGTGCCCCGGAAAAAGACCTGACCACTGGGACGACGGACGAAGAACAGGCGGTCATTGTATTGGTCTTGTTTGATGGGGGTTTGCACCGCTAAAGAAACGCTTTGACGGCTGCTGGTGACGTTTTTAAGGGGAATTTTAAGTTGGTAATGAACGCCGTAGTTACCGTGGGCTAAGTAGGCCGTATCTGGGTAACGGGCCACCATGGGCGCACTTTGGATCTGCTGGGTTCCGTAGGTACCCACATTGACGGTACTGAGGGGGTAGGAAAAGGCCTTGCCCCGCTCAGGAATGCTCAAATACCTGGCTTGGGGATTATCTAACAGAGTGGTATTCCAGGTTGCCCCCTTCGAGATCCCTGCCACCCGTCCATAGATTGGTGTTTTTTGTTGGCCAGGTTTGATCTGCTCCAAGGGGGTGGGGGCCAAGTCCCTAGGGGTAGCAAGGTAGCCCCGGGCCAGTAGGCCCATCCAATCCTGTAGGGTGGGACGGCGGTAGGCAATGGGTTGCGGGTTAGGCAAGGGCTTGAGGGAATCCAGGGAAAGACTCGGCTCAGTGGGATTTTGGGCAACGGGGGGATATTCGGCGATCGCCGACATGGCTAGGTTGGCCATATAAACCGGGCCATCACTTTGGAGACGCAGGTAGGTGGAGCGGGCGCTACTACGATTAATTTCCAAAGCGAACAGCAGACGGGTTTGTCCAGGGGGAATGATCAGTTGGCGGGGGAAACCCTGTTGAACAGTGCCCCGTAACAGTTCCCCCATTAACCGGGACCCTGGCCCCGAAAACACCTGCCCATCAGGCACTTCGACCTGGGGTGCTAAATCCACGAAGGGGGCATGGCTGGTGAGGTAGCTTCCCCCTTGTAACACTCGGAGGGTAATATATTTATTCGTCGGATTTTTGACTAAAACCCCTTGATAGATGGCGCGATTATCCCGAGGACGGGCAATGTGATGGGAGAAAAAATCAAAGCGGCCCTCTAGTCGCTGGTTGAGATGGGCGTTGGGGTTATATTTTTGGTCGGCGGGGAACGTGGACAGTAAAATACCTTCCCGCTCGATTACCTCGGGACTATTACTGTTAAAGACCGGAATTTCATCCAGTTGCCCGGGTAAGGGGCGCACTTCCTGGGGTTGGACAATATAATCTGCTTGAAAGACCTGGGAGGGCGCGGTAACGACTTGGGCCAAGATCACAGAAGGAAGCAGTGGGATCATGATATGTCCGATAACGTAAGACGAGGGCGGTGTATTGGAGGATAAGCAAATATTAACTTTTATTCAGAGTCCTACTTGGAACCTATCTTGTCAAGTTATCGTCCCTTTTTCGCTTTACTTTTGTGAACACCTTATGGGCAGTATTGCCCCGTCGCTATTTTTCCCGGTAACGGCGAGAATAGGATTGCATGACTTTTCCCAATCAAACACCGTTTTATTTGTGGCTATGGCTATGGGTCAGGGATTAGGGTTTCCGTTACACCACATGATCACTAAACAGAGGGGGATCCCCGACGGCGTCAGACTGGCGATCTCCATTTTGTCAGTGGGATTTATCCTGATCAAACCCACCGGGGCCGAACCACCGCCAGGGGAAAATCGACTTGATCTTGAGCCGGCGTTGATCGAATCCAGTCCCACCCTCCAGCGTTGGTTAGAGCAAACCCCAGATTTATTTGAAGAAAATCAACGGGATCCCGCCTTTTTGCCCACCCTACGCCTCGGTTACCAGTATGCCGCTTCCCCGAATCAGCGCAGTGGCCTCGCGGTGGGGCTAGAAGACTGGTTTATCGGCTCCCTGCCGTTGAGTTTTAGCGCGGACTATCACAGTGATTTTCGGGGACACCAGGCAGGGGGCGGCAACGTACAATATTATTTATTGCCCCTGGGATGGTACGTCAATGTGACACCGTTGGTGGGTTACCGTTCCATTCAACAGGGGGACTACCATAGCGATGGCATTAATTTGGGGGGCAAAGTCGTTTTCGCCCTTTCCCGTTCTGGGGCGGCGGATCTCCGTTTCAGCCAAATGTTTACCGCCCCCGGTTCTGCCCAGGAAGTGGGAACCAGTACCCTCTCCGTGGGCTACGCCTTCAGTCCCCATTGGCGTCTAGCGACGGATCTACAACAGCAAAATTCCAAGGGCGGTAAAGATAGTCAAGTCGGGCTGTATCTGGAATGGCAACCGTAAGCGATGGAAACAGCGGACTTTATTCAGCGGTTTTATCAACTGACCCCCAAACCGAAAGCGGTTTTCATTGCCTTTTTGGAAGGGACTGATGATGAGGCGATCGCCGCCCAGTTAAGCCTTTCCACCGCCACTGTCCGTAAACATATTCAAAATTTATGTGATTATTTCGAAATCGCCAGCATCGGAGACCTGGGGAAACAAAATCGGCGGCAGGTTTTATGGGATCTCGCCCAGGGAATCCTCCAGCAATGGCTGGTCAACAAAAATGCTGATCTGCGGGAAACGTCGGTGCTAACACCGTCAGAGACAGCCTCTCCTACTCCGGATTTAACAATCAAGGGATTGCCCCAGGGGGAGCAGTTATGGGGACGGGCAACGGAACGGGCGCAATTACAACAGTGGCTCACTGATCCCAATGTCCGCCTAGGAATAATTGCCGGCCTCCCCGGGTGTGGTAAAACCTGTCTGGTTTCCGAGGTGGTCGCCGCCGCTAAGGAGCAATTTGACTGGGTTTATTGGCGATCGCTCTCCCCGCCCGTGAGTTTTCTGCAATGGTTAGACGAGGGGCTGACCCAGGGGGGACAACGGCCCCCTTACCTACTGGACAGTGGGGAGCATCAACTGGACCCGTTACTTGATTTATTACGCCAAAAACGGTGCTTATTGGTATTTGATGATTGGCAAACCCTATTTGCTCCCCACCAATTTGCCGGGCATTATGCCGTTGCTTATCAGGATTATCAAACCTTTTTAGACAAAATCATCCAAATTCCCCACCAGAGTCTGATTTTAATTATTTCCCACACCTTACCAACCGCCATTAGCCGCCGCTTACGCCCTGGAACCCCAGTGAAAACCTTAACTCTGGACGGCTTAGGGCCGGAGACCCCTGTGATGTTGGAAAAGTTAGGCTTAAGCGGAGAAGCTGCCTGGCCCAAACTGCTCGAAACCTGTGGCGATCGCCCTGGGAGTTTATTGCTGGCCAATGGCGTTATCCAGTCCCTTTTTGGAGGGGATGTGGAAAGTTATTTAGCCTTTAATCCTCTGGGAATTACGGAAGACCATTTCACCCTCGTGCAACAATCCCTCAGTGCCCTCACACCAATGGAACAGCGAATTTTAACGGTTATTGCCTTAGCGGAAGGTCCCCTGTCCCTCAATCACCTGGCTAGTCAAATTCCCCTCAATCCCTTAGGGTTATTGGCTGCCTTAAATTCCCTCACCCAGCGTCATCTGATCCGACAAAATGATCAGGGATTGCACCTAGAAGCGGCGATCGCCCATGGTTTATTAAGCCTCGCTGTTAAACGCATCTGGCAAGAGTTGGGTCAATTGCTGCAGAATCATGATCTTACGAAGCCAAGCTACTGGGTTGACTATGACTTCCATGA
>JAYKHU010000023.1:0-19680 GCA_035285105.1 Synechocystis sp. | reverse complement strand
AATTCTCAATATGGGATTTTTGTCTGAGCTTGTTGATAATAGTCGCAATAAGGATCGCTGGAAGGCTCATTCTTTCGTTCGCAACAGACCTGAAAATTTAGGCTTGATGTCAAAATGAGAATTGCTGTGGCCCTGTCTGAACGAAATCCGCCGTCGCACTGGAGTGATAAGCTAGCAAAGGCGTAATTTAAAAAAAAACACTAAAATCACTTTACTTGGAGCGAGAATGACAGACGCGAATAATACTCCCTATCTCTTGCGCGTGGCTAGAGGCGAAATTGTGCAACGTCCCCCCGTGTGGATGATGCGGCAGGCGGGACGCTATATGAAAGTTTATCGAGATTTGCGGGATAAATACCCCAGCTTCCGGGAACGCTCTGAAAATCCCGATTTGGCGATCGAAATATCTTTACAGCCCTGGCGGGCCTTTCAACCCGATGGCGTCATTATGTTTTCTGACATTCTGACACCGTTACCCGGTATCGGAATCCCCTTCGATATTGTGGAAAGTAAGGGGCCCATCATTGATCCCCCCATTCGTACCCAAGCCCAGGTGGATAATCTCCATCCCCTGGATCCCACTACGGCGTTACCGTTTATTAAAACCATTCTGGGAACCCTGCGTCAGGAAGTGGGCAATCAATCGACGGTGTTAGGGTTTGTGGGAGCGCCCTGGACGTTGGCGGCCTATGCCATTGAGGGTAAAAGCTCCAAAGACTACAAAGTGATCAAGCAAATGGCCTTCTCGGAACCGGCCCTGCTCCACAGTTTCCTCGATAAAATTGCCGAGGCGATCGCCGTTTATGTGCGCTATCAAATTGATTGTGGTGCCCAGGTGGTGCAACTCTTTGATTCCTGGGCCGGGCAGCTCAGTCCCCAGGATTACGACACCTTTGCCTTGCCCTATCAACAAAAAGTGGTGAATTTGGTCAAGCAGACCCATCCTGATACCCCGTTGATTCTCTATATCAGTGGCAGCGCCGGGATTTTAGAGCGCATGGGCAAGTCCGGAGTGGACATTGTCAGTGTGGATTGGACGGTGGACATGGCCGATGCCCGGCAACGGTTGGGACAAGCCATGAAAGTCCAGGGCAATATGGACCCCGGCGTCCTCTTTGGTTCCCAAGAGTTCATCAAAGCCCGCATTATTGACACGGTGCGTAAAGCGGGAACGGGGGGGCATATTTTCAACCTAGGCCATGGGGTGTTAGTGGGGACCCCGGAGGACAATGTGCGTTTCTTTTTTGAAACGGCTAAGCAGGTTGACCAGTTGCTATAAGGATCCTGGCCTTGGTTCCTAGGAACGGGCTAACAGGCTAAACAACAGCCGCAAAATCAGCAGAAACAGTGAGGTGATCGCAACCATGGCGATCGCCCCGCTAACCCCTAGGATGATCACGACCCCCAGGGGCGGTAACTGTAACGCCGCCCCCAACGTGCTCAGTAACGACAATCCCTTTAAAAAAGGCAACCCCCAGAAAGCCCCCACGCAAACTGCCATCAAAATCATCATTTCCGTTTGCTCTAGCCAACGCTTCACCTGGGCAAAGATTAACCCCCCCAAGGTCATTCCCCAGACCCCCACACTAATCCCCGGTTGGGGGAGTAGGCCGATGGCAGCGACCCATAACAAAATCGCCACAAAGCCGGTAAATCCCGCCTGTAATAGCACCCGAATTAAGGGTAATTGACGCACCAGTTGGGCAATTTTCCCCGGCGCAGCGGGGGGCGGTGCCGGAACCGGTGGTGGGGCACTAATAACGGACGGTGGGGAGGCCGGTTGAATTTTCGTGGGGGGATTGGGAACGGTGGCCCCGGAAACCCCATTCCCTTGTAATGCCGCCAGAACAGATTCCGCGTCGGGATAACGATCCTTGGGGGTGGGCAATAACAGGCGATCGAGCACCTGGGCCAGGGAATCACTCACCTGTAATCCCGGTAGTCGCCAGTTCCACTGATTATGGTAGGCATCATAAAGCTCCTGGGCCGTTTTCCCGGTGAGGAGATAGAGGCAGGTGACGGCGAGGGCATAAAGGTCGGTGGCGGGATAAACCTGGCCCCCTGCCATCTGTTCCGGGGGAGCAAAGCCCATGGAATAGATCCCAGTGGAACTACCAGGATTGACGTTACCGGTGGTGACTTCTTTCACCGCGCCGAAGTCCAGCAAAAATAACTGTCCTTCCTGGTTGCGAATTAAATTGGAGGGTTTAATATCGCGGTGAATTGTCCCGTTGCCGTGGACAAAGGCTAAAATCCCCAACATTTCCTTCAGTACCCAACGCACCTGACCTTCTGACAGGGGACCCTGGTGTTCAATGGTTTTTTCCAGATCCTGCCCACTAATAAATTCCTGCACCAAATAAAAAAACTGGTCTTCTTTGCCCGTGCGGGGATTTTCCACCACTAAGGGGAAATAGGCGTAGAGGTCCGGTATCTGAGGATGGCGATCGCCAAGTTTTTCTAGCACCGTTGCCTCCCGTTCAAACAGGGACAGGGCTAAATTAAGCTGGTCTTGACTGAGATTGCCCGACGGTTGAAACTGCTTAACGACACAAAACCGCATGGTGGGGGTAAACCGATCTAGGGCGAGATAGGCTGCCCCAAACCCCCCTTGACCCAGCAATTTAACAGGCAAATAGCGCCCGGCAAGGATCAACGGCATCCGACAATGGGCACAGAATTTTTGTTGGGCCGTTTGCAACGTACTGCGATTATCCAAGTCAGGAAACGGATTTAAACGGGCACAACCAGGGCGGGTGCAAAGCAGATCCATTCGGCAATGTCAGGGGCGGGTAAACAGGGGTGAATACTGTAGCTCAGTGTATCTTGTTTTTTGAGGGGGATTAGACAGTCAAAATGGTTTCCCCAGTCCTGATTTTTCCGGTTACAGGAACCCTTGGAGTTGTTGAATTAATTGGGCGGCCTGTTGAACCCCTTCGATGCGATGGACCGGCAGTCCTTGTTTAAAGAGTACCAAGGTTGGTAGCGCTTGAATACTATACTGAGACGCCAACGCCGGATACTTATCAGTGTCTATTTTGACTATCTGTAACTTTTCCCGCAGATGACTCCCCACCTGGGTGAGGATCGGCGCCATCATTTGGCAGGGACCGCACCAAGTTGCATAAAAATCCACCAGCACAGGCTTGGTCGTAGTGGCTAACATTTGATCAAAGCTGGCAAATTGTTTTTTGAGCGCCATAATCGTTGAGTCCTCCCAGAAAATTGAACCGGGGCTAAGGGATGGATTTTCATCATATCGGCTGATTCACGTTTCTCACCAATGGGGGAGCCGCTGGCGTCACGGTTCTTGGGATTCCCCCCCAAGCACGGCGAGCGTTGTCCCCTGGGTAAGAGTTAGTGCCCCCTCGCTTTCAGGGTGTGGCCGTAGTAGGGTAAGCAACATAAACCCATTTCCATCGACAGATAGGTTCATTACTCTCCCCATGTCTTTTCAATCTGCCTTTGACAACATTATTAAGGCCTTAAATAGTGTCACGTTTGTCCTGGGGCAAAATCAGTTGTCCCTGCTGATTATTGTGCAGATTGGACTCTATTTACTCTTAATTTTTATATTAGTACATTACCTCAATCGTTTACTGAAAGGCTTAGTGCTAAAACGGTTGATTGAAGAAAAGGGGGTGCGCTATGTTGTAGCGAATTTAATTAGTTATGCCCTCGGCACCTTTGTCTTTATTATTATTTTGCAATCCACAGGGGTTAACCTGTCTGCGTTGGCGGTCTTAGGCGGAGCCTTGGGGTTTGGGATTGGCTTGGGATTGCAATATCTGACCCGCAATTTTGTCAGTGGCTTGACGCTATTGGTGGAGCACAAAATCAAAATTGGCGATTACATTCAGTTCCAAGATGTCCGGGGCTACGTACGGGAAGTGTCGGCCCGGGCGGTGGTGGTGGGTCTCAAGGACGGCTCTTCGGTCATTGTCCCCAGTAGCGTCCTCATGGAAAATCAGGTCATTAATTACCACTATGAAAATGAAACGGTGCGGCTCACCATTCCCGTGGGGGTGGACTATGGCACCGATCCGGTTTTAGTCACTGAAACGTTATTGTTGAGTGCCTATACCCAAACTGTGGTGCGGCAAACGCCCCCGGCCCAAGTCATTTTCCAAGGGTTTGGGGACTCTAGTTTGAATTTTGAATTATGGGTCTGGATTGACCGAGACTGTATCGGTCAACAACCGGAAATTCTCAGTGCTTTGCGTTATGCGATCGCCTTTTATTTTCGTCGTAATCATATTACGATTCCCTTTCCCCAACAGGATCTCTGGCTCAAAAACCCTGAGGCGATCGGTCAATATCTCCAGCCGGATTTAGTGGTCTCCCCCACCAGTGCCGTTAACCCTGACCCGCTGATTTCATTGAGTCGCACTTTACAAGCTAACCATTACTTTCAGGGACTGAATGAGTTAGAAATTCGCCAACTGATTGAAATTGGTCAGTTACAATCCTTGACTACGGATCAGGTTTTGTTCCATGAGCAGGATCAAGGGGATGCTTTTTATATTGTGATTACCGGGTCAGTACAGGTCTATACAGAACAACTGGGGAAGGTGTTGGCGACGTTAGATTCCGGCAGCTTTTTTGGAGAATTGTCCCTCATGTTGGGCATTCCCCGCACGGCATCGGTGAAGGCGATCGAAAAGACGTTGTTATTTGTGATTAAACGCCCTCAATTTGAGTTTTTGTTAAAAACCAATGCGGATTTCTACGAGGCGATCGTGGCGGCCCTGAGTTTACACCAAGAGGAATTAGCCCAGCGGCGGGCTGAGCTGGCCGAGAAGGGACTGTTGGGGGAAGGAGAAGAAGACAGCAGTATTATTAGGTGGGTGAGAAAACGACTCCAAACCCTATTTCAACTGTCTTCTTGAAATCGAAGGAGATATCCATGGGGTCAAGGCCTTCGCTGAACTAACTGGCAATCACGCGATTCACCAACGCCATCACATCGCTGCGGCTCAGTTTCTCCTTACCGAGGGCTAACACGTCAAGGGTGCCGTAGGCCAGGGTTAAGGGAATTTTACAGAAGTTTAAAGCGGGGCCATTCGGTAGGGATTTCGTATACTGATCCGCTAAACCGAGATTGTAACGGGCATATTTGTGCATGTCGGCGAGTTCCCAACCCTGAGGGAAAAAGCTGACGCCCCGACGCTGATCTTCTTTGTAATTGCGGACAATATTCACCGCCTGGAGTCCGCGCCCAAAACCGATGGCATGGGAGCGATTCGTTTGGGTGCCATCGTGCCAAGCCCAGAGATCGGATAACAGTAACCCCACCGCACCAGCAACGCTAAAGGTATATTGATCCAATTCATTTTCTGTATTAATCAGCCAATTTTGCTTAGCCCAAAAGGCCATGCGGTCAGACATGGCGGCGGTGGCATCCCAAATGCGGGGGGCGATGGTTTCCGGGGCTAACAGGGCCCACTCCCCCACCCGTAGGGTTACCTCAGGCAGAATCTCGTGGTAAGGGGCAAGACCCCTAGCAAAATCTTGGCTACTGGAATTTGCTGTGGCACTTTGAAGATTCAGGCTAATCTGATTTAATATCTGTGCTTTCGTGGTGGCGTCTAGATCGGGGTGATCTTCAACTTCATCGATCGCCCGCATACAGAGATAAGCAGAGGCTACCGCATCGAGTAACGGATCGGGCAAAATACTAATGGGAATGTAAAATGTCCGACTGGTTTCCTTAAGAACCGTGAGGGCATTACGACGTAGACTCATGCATTCAACTCCTGACACCAAATTTATGCAATAGCATACACTTAACTGAGTTTCTCAGCGTTAATTATGATGAGTTTACCCCCTTGGTTAGTGATTGATCCGTTACTAAAACAGTGGTTAGCGGAGGATATTGGGCGGGGGGATTGGTCTACCCAGGCGTTGGCATTAACCCATCGGGGCAAAGCGCGGTGGGTGGCGAAACAAACGGGGGTGGTGGCGGGGCTGCCGATCGCCGCTCGGATTTTCCAGCTTTTGGATTCCACCTGTCAATTCCAGGGACTAGATAACGAAGGAAAAACGGTACATCCCGGCACGGTGGTGGGGGAAATCACAGGGAATTTTGACAGTTTATTAACAGGGGAACGGGTGGCGTTGAATATTGCCATGCGACTCAGCGGCATTGCCACCCTGACCCAGGCCTATGTCCAGGCGATCGCCGATTATTCGACCCAATTTGTGGATACCCGCAAAACCATCCCTGGTCTGCGGATGCTGGAAAAATACGCCAGTCGTGTGGGGGGCGCAGTGAACCATCGTATGGGCCTAGATGATGCCGTGATGCTCAAAGATAATCACATCCAGGCGGCGGGGGGGATTACCCCTGCCGTTCGTGCTGTCCGCCAAACCGTTCCCTACCCCCTGACCATTGAAGTGGAAACCAGTACGTTAACCGATGTCCAAACGGCGATCGCCGCTGGGGTAGATATCATCATGCTCGACAATATGGGTCTGGATGACATGGCCGTTGCGGTGGGCCTTATTCGCCAAGCCAATCCCTTAATTCGCATCGAAGCGTCGGGCAACGTTACCCTCGACACCATTGCCGCCATCGCCGCCACCGGGGTGGACTATATTTCCAGCAGTGCCCCCATTACCCGATCGCCTTGGCTGGACTTAAGCATGCAAATTCTCTAGCCGTCCCGGTTCGTCATAGCAAAGACGGAAACCTCAGCCCGCCAAAATCCATCATTAACCCTATGGCAGTCCTCCCCCTAATGCTTGGACGAACTGTTTCTGCGCGTTTTCCGGTCCCAAGGCTTGGCAACTTCTATGAGTAACTCTGACTTCTTTTCCCTCTTTCCCGAAGACGATTCCCCCCTACAGGCTGACACTGACGAATTAACCCAGTTATTCGATCAAACTGATTCTGAGAATCCGGCCCTATCCGGGGAGGCTGACCTCGATAATTTTGCGGTCATGTTTGATGAAATTTTGCTGGATACGGCAACGACGGCGGAGGATGATAGCCCAGAAGTCGCTCCCGCTGTGATGGCGATCGCCGCAGGGGAAGCAGAGATCGGTGACGGGGAAGAATTGGTCATGGCATGGGAGGAGGAGGATAGCGGTTTAAGCACGGATTTAGGGACCGATTTAGTGGCGATCGAGGCAGAGATTGAGCAGGAAGAGGATCCAGACGAAGTATCCCAACCGATTGCCCACCCCCTAACCCCCCCGTTTCTACAGTCCTATCAAACCCTGCAAGGTCAGGTGGCCCAATTAACCGAACAAATGGCGCTCGCCGAACAACAATTAGTGGCGTACCAGCGCCGCGCCGATAGTGCCGAAGCCCTCATTCACCAACAGGCAGCGGAATTAACCCAAGCCCAGGAGCGCCTTTCCCACACCGTTGCCGAACTACAAATCCATCAAGAAGAGGCCAAACGGCAACAGTTACAGGTGGAAACCCTCGCGGATCAGCTCAGCCAGCGGGACAGCAAGCTGCAGGACTTAAACGCACAATTAACCCAAAGCCAATACCAACTTCAGGATTTAAACACGCAATTAGCCCAGAGCCAGCACCAACTGGCGATCGTCACCACGGAAAAACAGACCCTTGCCACCCAATTGGAGCGATACCCGTCCCAAATCAGCGGCTTGGAAGAACAGATTGATGAGCTTCGCAGTCGTTTGCAACGCCAACAACGCTACGCACTGCAATATAAGTTGGCCCTAGAGCAATGTTTAGCCCAACCCGATTTCCGTCCCTCTTCTGATATTCATCAAGTGGTCGCTCGCTTAACGGGGCAAAGTCCTGATCCCCAGCCCTGGGCGAGCGTGGGGGATATACTGGCCGCCTTTCCCCAGTCCCCGGCGGATCCCCCACCCTTAACCCCCCAACCCTTGAATCAGGCTTCCCAACCGGAAGCCCCGGCCGACCCCAGCCCCGCTGCTCCGGAACAGACGGAAAATCACCGCGACGTCACGCCGAAACCCCACCACCGTCGGGCCGCCGGGCCGGATACCCTCAGTTTTGCAGTGCGAGAGCAGAAAAAAGCCCCCGATCGCCATGTGGAGTTACCGAACTTTTTAGCCCGCGCTGCCTCCGTTTCCCGATAACCCCTGGGGTCGTCTATGGGCATTGGTGCTATCCATTACAATTAAAAAGCTCTTGATTGTTGTCTCTGTCCTTAGTTTGTCATCCATGCCGACCCAGCTAGACCCCACCCCGACCGAATCGACCCCCAACTATCTGGATGAAATTCCCGATGAGTTGGAAATGTCCCTGTTTGACCACCTCGATGAGTTGCGAACCCGAATTTTCTGGTCATTGGGGGCGGTGTTAGTGGGGGTTGCCGGTTGTTTTTTCGCGGTTAAACCCCTGGTGCAGTGGTTAGAGATTCCCGCCGGGGAGGTGAAATTTCTCCAGCTTGCCCCCGGTGAGTTTTTTTTCGTCTCCATCAAAGTGGCAGGGTACAGTGGCATCCTCATTGTTAGCCCGTTTATTCTTTATCAAATTATTCAATTTGTGTTGCCGGGGTTAACCCGTCGAGAACGTCGTCTCTTGGGGCCCGTTGTGTTGGGATCTAGTGTTCTCTTTTTTGCGGGGTTAGGCTTTGCCTATTATGCGCTGATTCCCGCTGCCCTCAGGTTTTTTATTAACTATGGGGCGGATGTGGTGGAACAACTGTGGTCCATCGAGCGGTATTTTGAATTTGTGTTGTTATTGATGTTTAGCACGGGGTTAGCGTTTCAAATTCCCGTGATTCAAGTGGTTTTGGGCTTTTTAGGCATTGTGTCTTCCCAACAAATGCTCCAGGGCTGGCGGATCGTAGTGTTAGGGGCGGTGGTGTTGGGGGCCGTGCTAACCCCGTCAACGGATCCTGTTACCCAATCCCTGTTGGCGGGGGCCGTACTGGGTCTGTATTTTGGGGGGATTGGTTGTGTTCGCCTGCTAGGAAAATAGCAACCAACGACTTTTTTGGAATAAAAACCCTGTTTAAAACGGAGAGAGAGGGATTCGAACCCTCGATGGAGCTATAAACCCCATAACTTCTTAGCAGGAAGCCGCTTTCAACCGCTCAGCCATCTCTCCAGACTGACGAGTATTTATCATAGCAAAAATCGACCCCAACACCACTGGGGAAAAATTTTTTTCTATTTTTTTAACTTTGCTTGAGTTCTAAGCCGTCATCATTAACCTTGCCATGGACGGTTTTGACCCACTTCAGGCGTTTGGCCCGGAACGCCATGCGGGCCGTTACGGCGGGCATGATCACTAACCAATGGAACATATAAAACGTCCCCAAAACCGTCTGCCCTAACAAAGACCCTGTCCGTTGCCAAGGGGATTGGTGATTCGGGGGGGTTAATCGGCGTAAACCGTGGTACATCCCCCAACAGGAAAAACTCACCGCCACGTAGGTGAGGGGGGTCAATAGGGGTAAACGATGACGCCAGAGGGCCATGAGCAGATCAGGGACAGCGGCGGCGGGCAGGAGATACTGCATCAACATAAAAGAGACTAAATCCACTTTTTTGCGCCAACCCATGGGTTGGGTCATGATATAGCGCCAGTAATCTAAGTAACGTTGATACCCCCCCTCAGCCCAGCGGTTACGTTGATGCCAGAGGGCGATCGCCGTGGTAACCCCTTCTTCTTCAACGGGGGGATTAACGAGGATACCCACTTTCCAGTTATTCAAATGAAGGCGGATAGTTAGGTCTAAATCATCGGTGATGGTTTGTTCATTCCAGCCCCCCACATTATCCAACGCTTTCCGGGAAACAAATTGACCATTGCCCCGCAGTTCCCCGATCCCCCCAGTCACAATCCGTTGCTGTTGGAAATAGGTATCGAGCATCATTTCCGCCGCCTGCCCTTTGGTCCAAAAATTAACGCCGGCATTGGCGATCGCCTTCCGCACCTGTAACGCACCAAAATCCACCGCCTCAAAATAGGGCACCACTTGCCGGAGTAAGTCCGGGGGGACGCTGGCATCGGCATCAAATACCCCAATAATGCTCCCCTTGGCCTGGGCTAACACGTCATTGAGGGCCCCGGATTTGCCCCCACCGGCCCCTGCGGGTCGATGAACAACGTTTAATTGGGGATACTGGCTGGCCAGGCGATCGAGAATGGCCGGGGTCTGGTCCGTGCTGTTATCATCGACGATCCAAATGTCATAGCAATGGGTGGGATAGTCCAACGCACATAACTGAGTAACTAATTGACCGATCACCGCTGCTTCATTTTTGGCAGCCACCAATAAGGACACCCTCTGATAGCGATCGCCGGGGGCATCCGGGGCTAACACGGCGGGGGACGGCTCCGGCGTTGCTTTCATTAGTCGGAGGGCCTGCAGGGCCAAAATCACCATTAAGCCCCACACCAATTCACTGCCCCACACCCAGTAATGGAGGCTAATCACGACAGTCCAAATTAACATCAGGGCAAAGGCTGCTTTTTTGCGCCGCCCTTCTAACCCTTGAAAAAAATCACTGCGGAATTCTTCTTCCTCTGCGTCTGGATCTTCCCACTCTGCTAACAAGGCTTCCAACGGCGATCGGGAAGGCTCGGATTCATGATCATTCCAGGGAAATTGGGGCATGGTTTATCGGGATTGGGTCAATAGTGGGGGCGGGCAGTTCAAGGATTAAGTTAATGGACGTTGAACATTGACCCCTATTCTAACCAGTCATTGCGCTTTCGCCTGGGCGGGGATCAAAGTTCTTCCTCCTTTTGTACTAACATTGCTGTCAGTCTGGGGGAGGAAATAACATTAGCCCATTTATGATGCCTGGGTCGGGGGCTTTTACCCCAGACGATGGACAAATTGATGTTAAGTTAAGTTACATTCAAGCATTATTTCGAGGAAATTCCATACATGGTCGCAACGCCCATCAAACAGAAATACGATATTAAAGATATTGGTTTGGCAGCCCAAGGTCGTCAACGCATTGAATGGGCAGCCCGCGAGATGCCCGTATTAGCTCAAATCCGCGACCGTTTTGCCCAGGAAAAACCCTTTGCAGGAATTCGCTTGGTGGCCTGCTGCCACGTCACCACGGAAACCGCTAACTTGGCGATCGCCCTCCATGCCGGTGGTGCTGATTCCCTATTAATCGCCAGCAATCCCCTGTCTACCCAAGATGATGTGGCGGCCTGCTTAGTCGCGGACTACGGTATTCCCGTTTACGCCATCAAGGGTGAAGATAACGACACCTACCACCGCCACGTTCAAATTGCCCTAGACCACCGTCCCAACATCATCATTGATGACGGTAGTGATGTGGTAGCGACCCTCGTTCAAGAGCGGCAACACCAACTCAGCGACATTATTGGGACCACCGAAGAAACCACCACCGGGATTGTCCGTCTGCGGGCGATGTTTAACGATGGGGTACTGACCTTCCCCGCCATGAACGTGAACGATGCTGACACCAAGCATTTCTACGACAACCGCTACGGCACGGGTCAATCCACCTTAGACGGGATTATCCGCGCCACCAATATCCTATTGGCGGGTAAAACCATCGTTGTCGCTGGCTATGGCTGGTGTGGTAAAGGGGTTGCCATGCGGGCGAAAGGCATGGGAGCCGATGTGATTGTCACCGAAATTAGTCCGGTACCGGCGATCGAAGCGGCCATGGATGGGTTCCGGGTAATGCCCATGGCGGAAGCAGCCAAAGAGGGGGATATTTTCATCACCGTCACTGGCAACAAACACGTCATCCGTCCCGAACACTTTGCCGTCATGAAAGATGGGGCGATCGTCTCTAACTCCGGTCACTTCGACATTGAAATTGACCTCAAATCCTTAAAAGGCCAAGCCACGGAAGTTAAGGAAGTCCGCAACTTTACCGAGCAATACATTTTGCCCTCTGGCAAATCCATTATCGTCATCGGGGAAGGTCGTCTAGTCAACCTAGCAGCGGCGGAAGGTCACCCCAGCGCGGTAATGGATATGAGCTTTGCCAACCAAGCCTTAGCCTGTGAATATCTGGTGACCCACAAAGGTCAACTCGAACCCGGTATGCACTCCATTCCCCAAGAAGTAGACCAAGAAATTGCACGGTTGAAACTGCAAGCCATGGGCATCGAAATTGATAGCCTCACGGCGGAACAAATCGAATACATCAACTCCTGGTCCTCTGGCACCTAGGCCACGGAAAAGTGATTGATTCAGGGCGGGACTGTTCCTGCCTTTTTTATTGCCTGTGATCACCGCTACAGCGGCAAAAAGCGCTTCCAAGTAGTTCTGATTTTTCAGACGGTCTGCTACAATTTGCATGATTCAATTAGTTGTGATCAATGGCTGTAACGCGGGCTAAAGTTGCTTTAGATGCAATGGGCGGGGACTATGCTCCCAAGGAAATCGTAGCGGGTGCTATCCGGGCAAGCGCTGAGTTAGAGGTGGATATTGTGCTAGTGGGCGATCGCCAACAGATTGAAGCGTGTTTAGCCCAACATCCCATTACCCCCAAGAATGTCACGGTGGTGGATGCCGATGGGGTGGTGGAAATGGACGAAGAACCCCTCGGTGCCCTGCGGAAAAAACCCCAGGCCTCGATCAATGTGGCTATGAATTTAGTAAAACAAAACCAGGCGGATGCCGTGGTGTCAGCGGGGCATTCCGGGGCCGCCATGGCCGCCGCGTTACTGAGACTCGGTCGCTTGAAAGGAATTGACCGCCCGGCGATCGGAACGTTATTTCCCACCATGGTTGCCGGTAAGTCGGTGATTGTGCTGGATGTGGGGGCCAATGTGGACTGTAAGCCTAAATATTTAGAGCAATTTGCCCTGATGGGCACGGTATATAGTCAATACGTGTTGGGGACGGAGAATCCCAAGGTGGGGTTACTGAATATTGGCGAAGAACCCACTAAAGGGAATGATTTAGCGATCCAAACCCATCAACGTTTGGAAGCCAATCCCCAAATTCCCTTTGTGGGCAATGCGGAAGGGCGGGATGTGTTGTCGGGGAATTTCGACGTGATTGTCTGCGATGGTTTTGTCGGCAATGTGATTTTGAAGTTTGCGGAAGCGGTGGGGGAAATCCTGCTCAGTATTATTAAAGAAGAGTTGCCCCAGGGATGGCGGGGCATGGTGGGAACGGCGTTGATTGCCCCTAACCTCAAGCGCATTAAGCAGCGCATTGACCATGCGGAACACGGGGGGGCGTTGTTATTTGGCGTTGATGGCATCTGTGTGATTAGTCACGGTAGTTCTAAAGCGGCTTCGATTTTTAATGCCATTCGCCTAGCAAAAGAGGCGATCGACAATCAAGTTTCCGAACGCATTAGTGGTTCCACCTCCGCCTTGTTTGAGCGTCAAAAGGCCGAAGAATTACAAAACACCTAACCATCCCCACCCAGAAATAGTGACTCAGGGGACAGCTTTAGCCTATGCTTGACCCTGTAATCTCTGACTAAGATATCAGCGGGAGTCAAGACCTTTGGAAACCCTCGGCAATGGCCTCAAAATTATTGGCACTGGCGCGGCGATCGCCGACCAGACCTTAACCAATCAAGACTTAAGTCATATTGTTGAGACATCCGATGAGTGGATTCAGTCCCGCACAGGGATGCGTCGACGCCATGTGTGTTCGCCCACCGAAGGGTTAACCCAGTTAGGGGTGAGGGCGGGACAAGCTGCTTTAGAGATGGCGGGATTACAGCCCCAGGATATCGAGTTAATCATTTTAGCCACCTCCACCCCCGACGATTTGTTTGGGAGTGCGGCCCAAATCCAAGCGGGATTGGGGGCCAGTAATGCCTTCGCCTTTGACATTACCGCTGCCTGTTCCGGGTTTGTGGTGGGGTTAAATACGGCGGCCCAGTTTATTCGCACCGGGGCCTATCAACGGATTTTATTAATTGGTGGAGATGTCCTATCCCGTTGGGTAGACTGGACAGACCGCACCACCTGCGTCCTCTTTGGGGATGGGGCCGGTGCCGTTGTGCTAGAAGCCCAGGCGGTGGACAATTTGCTCGCCTTTGAAATGTACACCGATGGCACCCTGAACGGCTGTCTGAATTTGGCCTACCAGGGCGAACCCAAACCCTTAACGGCGTCCCGGACGATCGCCCAGGGAACCTATCATCCCATCACCATGAACGGGCGGGAAGTGTATCGCTTTGCGGTGGCAAAAGTACCGGAAATTATTGAAAAAGTCTTATTTAAAGCCCAGTTAAACCCGGAAAATATTGACTGGCTCATTCTCCACCAGGCCAATCAACGGATTATGGATGCCGTTGGCGATCGCCTTAATGTGCCCCATCAAAAAATTATTAGTAACCTAGAATCCTATGGCAATACATCGGCTGCTTCCATTCCCCTGGCGTTAAATGAAGCGGTGCAGGCCGGTAAAGTGAAAACCGGCGATTTAATTGTTCTCGCGGGGTTTGGGGCGGGGGTCACCTGGGCGGCCAGTGCTTTACGCTGGTGATAACTCATGGTTTCCGTGAGTTTCCGTTACGATCTCCAGAAGACGACCCCCTGATTAGCCTATGGAAGGTTCCTTCTCATTAACGCTACAAATTGTCCTTACTGTCCTCTTTGGCATTGGGGCCCAAGTTTTGGCGGCGTATTTAAAGCTCCCAAGCATTGTCTTCTTGCTCATTTTTGGGGTGACCCTAGGCAACAGCGGTCTCCATTGGATTCAACCCGCTAACTTTGGGGCGGGGTTGGAGGTGATCGTCTCCCTCTCTGTGGCGATCATTCTCTTTGAAGGGGGGCTAAATTTAGGGCTGCGGGAATTAGCCCATGTCTCCGGTAGCCTGCGGAATTTAGTGACCATCGGCACCTTGATTACGTTAATTGGGGGAGGCTTGGCCGCCCATTGGTTAGCGGAATTTCCCTGGTATTTAGCCTTTTTATACGGATCGTTAGTGGTGGTAACCGGGCCGACGGTGGTGGGGCCGTTGATTAAACAAGTCCAAGTGCAACGCTCTGTGGCCACCCTTTTGGAAGGGGAAGGGGTGCTAATTGATCCCGTTGGTGCCATCCTCGCCGTGGTGGTGCTAGAAACCATTTTTAAAACCAATGTCAGCGTTGAAGCGGATTTGGTGGAGATCGCCATGGGTCTATTACTGCGTCTGGGGGCCGGGTTGGCGATCGGCATCGGGGGCGGTTGGTTACTCAGTACTTTTTTGAAACGAGCGTCTTTTTTATCGGAAGAAATTAGTAATCTCGTCGTCCTGGCGGGGGTATGGGGGGTGTTTGGTGGTGCGGAAGCTATTGTGAGTGAATCGGGGTTAATGGCCACCGTCGCCATGGGAATTTTCTTAAATTCCTCCGCGTTGCCGGATAATCGCATTTTGCGACGGTTTAAGGGGAAGTTGACCCTGTTGTGTGTGTCTGTCCTCTTTATTCTGTTAGCGGCGGAACTCTCCCTGGGAAGTTTTGGGGCCTTGGGGTGGGGCAGCGTGTTGACGGTATTGGTGTTAATGTTGCTGATCCGTCCCCTGAGCGTGGCTCTCTGTACGACGAACAGTACTTTCACCTGGCAACAAAAGTTATTTGTGGCCTGGATTGCGCCGAGGGGCATTGTGTCCGCTTCGGTGGCCTCCCTATTTTCCCTGTTGTTGACGGAGCAGGGCATCAACGGGGGAGAAGCCATCAAAGCGTTGGTGTTTTTAACCATTATGATGACAGTCTTTATCCAAGGACTAACTGCCAAACCCCTGGCGCAACTGCTGGGCATCACCGATGCCACCACCACCGGGGCCGTCATGATTGGCTGTACCCCCCTCGGTCGTTTACTGGCCCGTCTTTACGAAGCCCAAGGGGAGTCGGTGGTCTTAATTGATACCGATGCGGAGGCCTGTCAAACGGCGATCGCCGAAGGATTAACCGCTATTCAGACCAGCGCCTTGGATTCAGAGGCGTTAGAAAAAGCCGGTGTCGGTGAAATGGGGGCGTTTATGGCGTTAACCCGCAATGGTGAGGTCAATTTAGTGCTGGCTCAAAATACCATGACTGAGTTTAATCCCCCCCGGGTTTGTGTGGTGGCCCCGGATAATTTACCGGAAAATACTCCTCCCCTAAAAAATAAAGGGGTGCGGGTGTTTATGGATCAACAAACCTTTAAAACCTGGAATCAATATATTAAAAATGATCAATTCAAACTGGGTAAAACCCTGTTTAAAGAGGCCGGTCTTGCCCTCCAAAAGGCCCATATCCAAGCCCTGATCCGTTCCGGAGAATTACTGCCTCTGATTCTCAAACGCGCGGGCACGTTGCAATTAGCCCATACCGATGGTGCGGTTCAGATGGGGGATGAAATTTTTTATTTACTGCATGATCCCCGTCCCACCCTCCTCAAACAATTATCGGGGGGACGTTCCCTCACTCCCCTTACCCCTGAACCCTTAGCCGAAGTGGAAGAGGTCCCCCTGAATCCCATTTCCTCAGTCCCCTTGTCATCCTAATGGGGTCACCGTTGCCGTTAACGTTTCATCAATGCTAAAAACCGTTGAAATTGCTGTGCAGGGAATTGTGCAGGGAGTGGGTTTCCGTCCCTTTGTCTATGGTTTGGCAACCCAGATGGGTCTGACGGGTTGGGTGAATAATTCCACCTCTGGCGCCACGGTGGTCATCACTGGGAATGCTGAGGCGATCGCCAGTTTCCAGCAACGATTACGAACTGAATTACCCCCACCGGGGCACATAGACACCGTAACGGTTACAGACATCGGGGAAGAGCAGTTTGAGGGGTTTCAAATTCGCCCCAGTAATCACGGTGAAAAAACAACAACCATTCTGCCGGATTTAGCCCCTTGTCCCGCCTGCTTAGCGGAATTATGGAACCCCGGCGATCGCCGGTATCGTTATCCTTTCATTAATTGCACCCATTGCGGCCCCCGTTACAGCATTATTGAGGCGTTGCCCTACGACCGCCCGAACACCACCATGGCCCGGTTCATCATGTGCCCCGATTGCCAACGGGAATATGACGACCCTGGCGATCGCCGTTTCCATGCCCAACCCAATGCCTGTCCCCGCTGTGGACCTCGGTTAACCTATGGCGATCGGGAGGGGAATTGTTTAGCCCACGGTGATGAGGCGTTATCCCTGGCCGTCACCCAGTTAAACCAAGGGAAAATTTTAGCGATTAAAGGGGTCGGGGGCTTTCAGTTATGCTGCGATGCCACCCGGTTTGAGGTGGTGCAAACCCTACGGCAGCGCAAGCACCGCCCGGATAAACCCTTGGCTGTGATGGTTCCCCACTGTGACCTCATTCAGCAGGACTGTGAGCTAACGGAGCCGGAAGTAACCCTACTAAACTCGAGGGCTACCCCCATTGTTTTATTGCGTCAAAAAAAATCAGTCACCCTTGCCCCGAATATTGCCCCCCAGAACCGGGACATTGGCGTGATGTTGCCGTCCACCCCCCTCCACCATTTGCTCTTAACCGCTTTGGGAAAACCTATGGTTGCCACCAGCGGTAACGTCTCCGGGGAACCGATTTGCATCGACAACCAAGACGCTTTCAACCGACTCAATCCCATTGCCGACGGCTTTCTTGGCCACGATCGCCCCATTGTTTGTGCGGTGGATGACTCAGTGGTCCGGGTGGTGCAGGATACGCCGCTGTTTTTACGGCGATCGCGGGGCTATGCTCCTCTCCCCATTCCCTTACCAAAACCCACCCCCAAACCGTTATTAGCCGTCGGGGGGTATTTCAAAAACACCGTAGCCATTGCGAAACAGAATCAGGCCTATCTCAGCCAGCATATTGGGAATTTAGATACCCCCCTCAGTTATCAGGCTTTCCAGACAACCATCCGCCATTTAAGTCAACTGTATGACTTTGAGCCGGAGGAAGTGATCTGTGATGGTCACCCGGATTACCTCAGTCATCACTATGCGATGCAGCAAAATCTGCCGGTTAATACGGTTCCCCATCACTATGCCCATATCCTCGCGGTGATGGCGGATCAGCACATTAGCCCCCCAGTGTTAGGTATTGCGTGGGATGGGACGGGCTATGGCTTAGATGGCACCAGTTGGGGGGGAGAATTTTTGCGCCTGACGGAACACCACTGGCAACGGGTGGCCCATTTTCGTCCGTTGCCCTTAATCGGCAATCAGCAAGCCATCAAGGATCCCCGCCGAATTGCGGTGGCCCTCCTCTGGGAAACCTTGGGCGACCATTGGCCAGAATCCTTAGAATGCCCTTTTCAAGACCTGAATTTACCGGCATTAAAGCAGCTTTGGCAACGACAAACAGCCCCCTTAACCACCAGTGCGGGACGCCTCTTTGATGGGGTGTCAGCCTTGTTAAGCCTCGTTACCACGGTGAGTTTTGAAGGCCAGGGGGCGATCGCCTTAGAAGCCCAGGTGATGGAGGCCGAAACAGTTGTCCCCTATCCCTGCGATTTATTGGTGAAGGAAGATCACACCGTCATTGATTGGCGACCGATGATTGCGGCGATCGCCCGAGAAATTGCCCGCGTCTCGACGGCCACCATTGCCAGTCGGTTTCACCACACCTTGATTCAAATTATGGTTAAAATTGCCCAACAACAAGGGCTGGAGAGGGTTGTGTTAGGGGGGGGCTGTTTTCAAAATCGTTATTTGTTAAATCAAGGGATTACCCGTTTAAAAGAAGCGGGCTTCACCCCTATCTGGCCCACCCAGATCCCCCCCAATGACGGTGGACTCTGTTTGGGACAATTACTCGCCCATCTCTATCCCCGTGAATATCGGGCATCTCCCCGGCTTTAATGATAGAGGGCTGAGCATAGTCGAAGCCCAAACCTTACGTCTGTGAAAATGTAAAAACCGCTATAACCATTACTGAGGATTGCGACATCACCATGATTCAAGTTAACGTTACCGCTGCCGCCCGGTTAATTACGACTTTTTTGCTCACCCTGGGGCCAGGGATATTTCCGGCGGTTCCCTTGGCCAAGAGTCAAGCGGCCCCGATTACCGTCAAAACACCGGTCAGTTTGCGGGGCATTAATGGTATTTCCATCGGCATGACCCGACAAGAAGCCCAGGCCGTCTCTGGTCAACCTTTTGTGGGGGACGGTAACTCAGCCTGTGCCTACTACACAATTCCCACCGTTCCTGGCCTCGCGTTTATGGTCACCCAGGGTCGCATTGCTAGGATCGACATCCTTGATAATTCCCCCATCACCACCCTAAGTGGGGCAAAAATTGGCGATACCGAGAGCCGAATCAAGGCCCTCTATCCCGGAAAAATCCAGGTTGAACCCCACAAATATGATCGCCAAGGCCACTATCTGGTGTTTGTCCCCCAAGATGCGGTGGATAAAAATTACCGTTTAATTTTTGAAACGAACGGTAATGTGGTGACCCGTTGGCGGGTTGGCAAATTACCCGAAGTTGCCTGGGTGGAAGGCTGTTCTTGACCGGATCCCAACGGCAAAAACTGTTAGGGGTAAGGGGTTGCTAGCCCTGGAGTCCTTCCCAGTTGGTTTTTAAATAACCCAGGGCGGGGGAAAATGAGAGGGGACATTCTGGGGGAAGTGTCGCAAGTAATTGGGGATTCTCCTGTTGATAGGAGCGCCAAAGCTGCTGAAATTTAGGATGGGTTTGGGGATCAGACAACGCCTCATGGAAGTCATAGTCAACCCAGTAGCTTGGCTTCGTAAGATCATGATTCTGCAGCAATTGACCCAACTCTTGCCAGATGCGTTTAACAGCGAGGCTTAATAAACCATGGGCGATCGCCGCTTCTA
>JAYKHU010000022.1:0-7263 GCA_035285105.1 Synechocystis sp. | reverse complement strand
TATTGTTTATCCCCTAGGACTTTTTCGCCATGACTTCCCCTGCCCAGCCCCAACGTCCCCAGGTGGTGATTATTGGCGGCGGTTTTGCCGGTCTTTACACCGCTAAGCACCTTAAAAATGTGCCGGTGGACATTACCCTCATTGACAAACGCAATTTTCATCTCTTTCAGCCGTTACTCTACCAAGTTGCGACGGGGAGTTTGTCCCCAGCGGATATCGCCTCGCCGTTGCGGGGAGTGCTTAAGGGGCAAAAAAACGTCCAGGTGTTGATGGATGAGGCCGTTGACATTGATCCTCACCAACAAGTTGTGGTGTTAGAAGACCATCCCCCGATCGCCTATGACTGGTTAGTGGTGGCAACGGGGGTGAGTCACCATTATTTTGGCAATGACCAGTGGGCTGAAACCGCACCGGGGTTAAAAACCATTGAGGATGCCCTGACCATGCGGCAGAAAATTTTCCAGGCCTTTGAAGAGGCGGAAAAGAATGTGGACCCGGCCCAACAACAGGCGTGGTTGACCTTTGTGATTGTGGGGGCCGGGCCGACGGGGGTGGAATTGGCGGGATCGATCGCCGAAATTGCCCACAGTTCCCTCAAGGATAATTTCCATCGCATTGATACCCGGCAAGCGAAAATTTTATTGATTGAAGGGGTTGATCGGGTATTACCCCCCTATAAGACGAATCTTTCCGCCCGGGCGAAAACGGACTTGGAGCAGTTGGGAGTGACGGTGTTAACGGAACGGATGGTGACGGATATTACCCCCGATTTGGTGGCAGTCCGCCATGGCGACTGTACGGAAACCATTACCGCCAAGACGGTTTTATGGGCAGCGGGGGTCAGGGCGTCGGCCATGGGCAAAATTGTGGCCGATCGCACTGGGGCCGAATTAGACCGGGCGGGGCGAGTGGTGGTTAACCCGGATTTAAGTGTGGCCACCTATAACAATGTGTTTGTGTTGGGAGACTTGGCCAATTATCCCCACCAGGGCGATCGCCCCCTACCCGGGGTTGCCCCCGTAGCCATGCAAGAAGCAGCCTATTTATCCAAACTCCTCCCGGCCCGGATGAACCAACGGGAAACCAAACCGTTCTACTACGTTGATTACGGTAGCCTAGCGGTGATTGGCCAGAATAAGGCGGTGGTGGATTTAGGCTTTGCCCAATTTACCGGCCTGATTGCCTGGATGATTTGGGTGTGGGCCCACATCTATTACCTGATTGAATTCGACAATAAGTTAATTGTGATGCTGCAATGGGGCTGGAATTACTTCACCCGGGGACGGGGCGCCCGCCTGATTACCGATACCCCCCTGTCGTCGGTGCAGTCGGAATCAGAGGTTCAGAAGGAACTGGCCCATCGTTAGCTAACCCAACCGATTGCGATAATCTTCGTAATGGAACTCCCGCCACAACTCAAATTGTCCCGCTTCCCGTAAACACCCGATCGCCGGATGGTGGACACCGTTGAAGGTGGTGGTTTTGACGAGGGTATAGTGCATCATGTCCTCAAAAATGAGGCGATCGCCAATCTGTAGGGGATGATCAAAGGCATAATCCCCCAGAAAGTCCCCCGCTAAACAACTGGATCCCCCCAGTCGGTAGACTGTTTCTCCGGGTTGAGGGAGATGGGACCCCCGCACCTCAGGCCGATAGGGCATTTCCAAACAATCGGGCATGTGGGCCGTAAAGGACACATCCAACATGACATGGGTAAACTCAGGGGTGACAATTAAATCCTCCACCGTACTGAGTAAAAAGCCCGTCTGCCAGGCGATCGCCGATCCGGGTTCCATGATTAAGCGTAAATGGGGATGGCGTTGATGAAACTGATTGATAACGGCAATGGCATGGTCGAGGTCGTAACCCTCCCGGGTCATTAAATGGCCACCGCCTAAATTTAACCACTCAAGGTGGGGTAAATGGTCGCCAAATAGGGTTTCAATTTGTCCTAGGGTTTTTTCCAGGGCAATGTGGTCACTTTCACACAAATTGTGGCAGAGGAAGCCCGAAATTCCCGCCGGTAACTGTCCTGCCAACATGGCAGCCTGAACCCCCAACCGGGAACCGGGAACACAGGGATTATATAAATCGGTCGTAACTGGAGAATATTCAGGATTAATCCGTAACCCGGCTTTCACCCCCGCCTGTTGCACCTGGCCCCCAAACCGTTGCCACTGCCCCAGGGAATTAAACGTGACATGACTGGCGAGGGGGAGCAGTTGACTGAAATCTGCATCACGGTAGGCCGGGGCATAGACATGGACTTCTTTGCCAAATTCTGTAGCGGCAAGTTGAGCCTCCCAGAGGGAACTGGCGGAAGCCCCCGCTAACACCGGTTTGAGCCAGGGAAAGCAATGAAACAGGGCAAATCCTTTGAGGGCCAACATCACTTCAATGGGGGCCCCCTGTTGCAACCGCGCAAAAATTCCTAAATTGCGCCGTAGTAAACGTTCTTCCAAGACAAAACAGGGGGAAGGCAAGGACAAGTTCTTGACGCTCACCGGGGATTCCTCACTAAAAAAGGGCTACTGTTAAGGGTAGCCCAATCAAGTCTTGAGATTAACGGAGGTTGTTTACTGCGGCTATGCCGATAAACAATTTATGAAGTGAAAATAATGAAGTTCTAGAGGATACCGAAGAAGTGAAGTACACCTTGGCCGGAAACGAGTTCAAGGATGAGGGCAGAAGAGAAACCGATCATCGCTAAGCGACCGTTCCAGTTTTCAGCGAAGGCAGTGAAACCGAATTTGGCGTTGTCGTTATTCATGGCAAAAATGTAAATTTACGTTTGGGAGGGTTGATGTAAATAAATGTAACAGCATATTGCGAGGATTGCAACCTTGTGCGTCAAGTCCGGGGAGGAACGTTTCAATGACTGACATGAGAAAGCATTATGGGTCACGCCGGAAAACCCACAGTTTCGGGATATCTTTAGGGAAAAGCTTGGACGGGCCAAAGTCTTTTGGGTAAAGTTGGTATTACATGGCAACAAAGTAAATGGGTTGGGTTGCACGATGTCCATTAGAAATCGCATTATCTACGGTTATGGGTTAACCCTGGGTCTAGCCCTGTTGGGGGCCGGGTCGGGGTTATTGATCGGAAGCTATTACCAGCAACAGGCGATCGCCGCCCAGACGGCCGCTGCGAGGGAACGGCGGTTATTGAGCAATTTGAGTATTAAAATCCTTTACAATCGCCCGGCGAAACAATTAACCCCCCACGTTCGTGACCCCCAAACCTTTCAGCGGGAAAGTCAGGCATTGATGCAGCGGGTGTTGGATATCCAGGACTTGTTAAAAAATCAAACTACCCCAAGTGAGTTGCCCGGGCTACAACCTAAACTGGATGCCTATGAACAGGCGGTGCAGGCCTTTGCCGATCGCCTGATGAAGTTTATTCCCCAGGCCCAGGCGTTAACCGCTTCCCCGGAGGAGGCCGCCCAGGCTCAAAAACTGGTGGTGGAATTGGTCAAAAGCCCCGAATTTGTTGCCTTTATTGAATTCCCTGACCAGCTTGCCACCTATAACCAACAGGCAGAACAACAGGAAGAACTAGCCGAACAAGGGTTACAAAAAGCCGAACGCCTCCGTACCCAGATTATTTTGGGCAGTTTTGGGGCGACGATCCTGGTGGCGATCGCCTTGGCGTTATACATCAGTAAACAAATTGCCCAGCCCATCCAAAACCTAACCGATGTTGCCCAGCGCGTTAGTAAAGAATCCAACTTTGATCTGCGGGCCACCATTGAAGATCCCAACGATGAGGTGGGGGTGTTGGCCACCTCGTTTAACCACTTAATTGAGCAGGTCAATCACCTCATTCAAGCCCAACTCTCCTACACCGAAGAAATCGAACAGGCCAAGGAAATGGCGGAATCGGCCAACCAAGCCAAAAGTAAATTTCTCGCCAATATGAGCCACGAATTGCGGACGCCCCTCAATGGCATTCTCGGCTATGTGCAAATTCTGTCCCGTTCCGACCTGACCAGTGATCAAACCCAAGGGTTAAACGTCATCGGTAACTGTGGCAGCCATTTATTAGCCCTCATTAATGACGTACTAGACCTTGCTAAGGTGGAGGCCGGCAAACTCGACCTTAATCCCCGCCCCTGTCATTTACCAGCATTATTGCAGGGGGTGATGGAAATGACCCGGGTGAGGGCAGAGCAAAAAGAATTGACGTTTACGGGAGAACTCCCCTCGGATTTGCCCGAAGGCATTATTGTGGACGAAAAACGCCTCCGCCAGGTGTTGCTCAATCTTTTGAACAATGCGGTGAAATTTACCCATGTCGGTACGGTGAGTTTGGTGGTCCAGAAACTGAGCTTAACCACCGATCACATTCGGTTAGCCTTTGAAGTCCGGGATACGGGGGTGGGCATGACCCCAGAGCAGGTGGAAACCATTTTTCTTCCCTTTGAGCAGGTGGGGAGCCAACAACAGCGGGCCCAAGGCACAGGTTTAGGGCTGGCCATTACCGAATCCCTGGTGGAACTGATGGGCGGCCCCCTCACCGTGACCAGTCAACTCCAGCAAGGCTCCTGTTTTCGGTTTGAACTCACCTGTCCCCTGGCCCAGGACTGGGCCCAGCAACAACGGCTGACCCATCAAGGGCACATCATTGGCTACCAAGGCGATCGCCGTTCGATCTTGATGGTGGATGACCATTGGGAAAATCGCTCTGTGGTGGTCAATCTATTAGAGCCGTTAGGATTTACGCTGACGGAAGCAGAGGATGGACAAGCAGCCCTGGATATACTCCAAGACAATACTTTTGACTTAATCATTTCTGACCTCAAGATGCCTCGGATGTCCGGGTTTGAATTGCTCCAGACCCTAGTGTCCGACCCTAAACTCCAACAGATTCCGGTGGTGATTTCCTCGGCCAGCGCGTTCATGGAAGACTATCAAGCCAGTATTACCGCTGGGGCCAAGGACTTTCTGCCCAAACCCCTCGACGCAGAAGACCTTTACCGCTGTTTATCTAAATACTTAGCGGTAAACTGGATTTACGAAGAATCTGCGCCCCCGGCCGATGTCATTCTGAGTGACCCCAGTGAAACCCCCCTCTCCCCGCCGCTAGAAACCCTTGAGACGCTGCAAAGTCTTGCCCAGCAGGGGAAAATCAATGAATTAAGCCAGGCCCTCAATGAACTGAGCCAGGAAAACCAGGGGTTTGAATTCTTCGTGGCCCCCCTTAAGCTAAAAGTACAGGAATTTGACTTAGTGGCTGTCCGACAATTACTCAAAACGGCGATCCAACAACACTCCGCCCCGGCCGATCTGATCCCTCCCCAACCCTAGCAAGAGACTTTTGGCATGTCCCTAGACCCCAAACCGCCCACGATTTTGGTTGTGGATGATGTCCCGGCCAACCTTGCCGTTCTCCATCACACCCTCTACCAAGCTGGTTATCAAGTCCGGGTGGAAGTGGATGGCACCCAGGTGATGGATCAAGTAATTGCGGATCCCCCCGAGTTGATTTTGTTAGACGTGATGTTACCCGGCATCAGTGGCTTTGACCTGTGTGAACAATTAAAGGCCAATCCCCAAACCGCTGCGATTCCAGTGATCTTTATGACGGCCCTGGCCAATACCGCCGACAAGGTAAAAGGATTAGGGCTAGGGGCGGTGGATTACATTACCAAACCTTTTCAACAACAAGAAGTCCTGGCTCGGGTTCAACTTCAACTGAAACTGGCTCAACTCAGCCAAGATCTAGCGGAACGGAATCAGGCCCTGCAAGCCTTAACCGACGAATTGGAATTGCGGGTGCAGCAACGTACAGCGGAGTTGTCGGCCTCCATGGAACAACTTCAGCAAACCCAACAACAACTAGAAGAGGCCAATGCAGAGTTAGAAACCTATGCTTTGCACCTGATCCAAACCACTCGCTTGAAGGATGAGTTTTTGGCCACCATGAGCCATGAACTCCGTACCCCCTTGAATGCCATTTTGGGGTTTTCCGAACTCCTCTTGGATGATTCCCTAAGTCCCCTCTCCGATCTCCAACGCCAGGGACTGGAGACCATTACCCAGAGTGGAGAGCATTTACTCGGACTAATTTCGGATATGTTGGATTTTTCCCAACTCTCCGTCAGTCAGTTGCAACTCGATCGCCAACCGGTTAATTTATTTCAACTTTGTCAGAAAAGTGTGGAGTTGGTGGAAGATTTAGCCCGACCCAAGGGCATTCGCTTGAGCCTGGATTACCCCGATGCCTTAACCCCCCAAACCGTTGAGTTGGACAGTGGGCGGATGCAGCAAATTTTGTTGAATCTGCTGCGGAATGCAGTCAAATTTACCCCTGAGGGGGGAGAAGTGAAATTAGCGGTCTTCCTGCAATCCTCCCCATCTGCCGCCGGTGACTCCCCCGACCAACACATCTGTCTAGCAGTAAAAGATACGGGCATTGGCATTGCCCCGGAGCAGATGGAGCAATTATTTCGTCCCTTCCGGCAACTGGACGGTCGCTTAAATCGAGAATTTGAAGGTACGGGCTTGGGGCTTGCCCTGGTTAAACATTTGGTGGAACTCCATGGGGGGACGATCGCCGTGGAAAGTCAGGTCGGCCAAGGGAGTTGTTTTACGGTGACGTTACCCTACACAGGGGGCGCGGCCGCGGTTGAAACCGACCCCCCACTAGCTCCCCAACTCTTAATTGCCGAGGAAAATGAAGATTTTCGGACGATGCTGGCGGGCTATTTTCAAAATAAAGGCTACCGGGTACTAACGGCCCTGACGGGTCAAATGACGCTGGAGCTATGGCAGGCTCACCAGCCGGATCTATCGTTAATTAATTTCCAATTTATCGATCTCGGGGAAATTGACCTTTTGCAGCGCCTCCAGCCCCTCCGTGCCCCCGTGATTGCCCTCAATAATGATCCGCCTCCTGGCGATCGCCAGCAATACCTGGGGATGGGGGTCAGCGAATATGTGAGTTATCCCATCAAGCTCCAAGACCTGTTGCTCCTCGCCCAACAATTTGTGCCCCTCCCCTCTCCCCATTCCTGATCTAGCCCTTCCATCGCTCCCCCTGAATTGTTACAGTTCTTGACAAACCCAGATAGGAACCCGTTGTCAGTGGTAGGATTCCCTAAAATACCTTATGAAATTCCATTTTCATCCCTATGACAGAACTATCTGGACAACCGCCTAAATTTGGTGGCAGCACTGGTGGCCTCCTCTCCAAAGCCGACCGGGAAGAAAAATACGCCATCACCTGGACTAGTGCTTCAGAGCAAGTCTTTGAAATGCCCAC
>JAYKHU010000021.1:0-7726 GCA_035285105.1 Synechocystis sp. | reverse complement strand
GTTTCTGGGTGTAAATCCAACAATAATTTGCGGAGCGATCGCCCCATTTGCAAGCTTTGTTGGCGCAGTTCCTGGGTTTCGCGGGTGGCGGTCAGCCATTGATTCCAATACTGGAGCGTCGTTTGATCAAGGGAAAGTTCTGGGTTGTGGATGTTCACCGCCCGATAGGCCGTGGCCATGATAGCCGTTTCCACCCGAATTGACCCTTGGTCTAGCTCCTGGGCTAACCAGTGGTGCAATGTGTTGATGTCGTTAATGTTTCCCGCGTCCACCAACCATTCAATACCTTCCGAATAATTAAACCCCCCCACCGGCAACGTAGGGCTAATTAATTGCCAGAGGGACAGTTGGGCTTGGGGGGTCAACCCAGGAAAGGGGACAGGAGAGGTCATGGGCGATCGCCAACTAGGATTCAATGGCTGCTTCGTCGGATTTCAGTTCCGCAGGGGCCGTGTAAGGGGTGGAAAGCAGTTGTTCGGGATCGAGGGTGGTGGGGTGGGTGGAAAACTGCGGCAAAATTTCCCGAATAAAAGCAGCGGAGGCCTTAGAGCGGTAACGGTTGGGATTGATAATAACGGAGAGAACCCGACGAATTTCGACGTTTTTAATCGACGCAATGCGTAGGACATTCATTTCCAATTCTTTTTCGATCGCCGTCGTGGAAACAAACGCGGCCCCCAACCCCGATTGCACCGCATTTTTAATCGCCTCGATGGAGTTAAGTTCCATTTCAATCTTGAGCCGTTTGGGATCGATTTCCCCCTGGGTCAGAACTTTATCAATTACTTTCCGGATGGTGGACTGGGAGTCGAGGCTAATGAATTTGAGTTTATATAGATCTTCTTTTTGGATGGTTTCCTGTTGGGAAAGGTGGTGGGAAACGGGCAAAATGAGGGCTAACTCATCTTCTGCATAGGGCAACACGGTGAGGGTATCTTGCAACTCTGCGGGGACTTCGCCGCCAATAATTGCCAAATCCACCTGGCCATTGGCCACGCCCCAGGCGGTGCGGCGGGTGGAATGAACCTGTAGCTGCACTGTGACATCGGGATACTGTTGCCGAAATAGGCCAATCATACGAGGTAATAAATACGTCCCGGTGGTTTGGGACGCCCCCACAATCAAGGTCCCCCCCTGTAGATTCTGTAAATCCTCGATCGCCCGACAGGTTTCCTGACAGAGGGTAATAATTTTTTCGCCGTAACTCAGGAGCAGATGCCCCGCTTCCGTGAGTTGGGCCTTCCGCCCCCCCCGATCAAACAAGGGGACGTTGAGTTGCTTTTCCAAGTTTTGGATCTGAAGACTCACCGCTGGCTGGGATACGTATAGGGTATCGGCGGCACGTTTAAAACTGCCTTCGGTGGCGATCGCCTTAAGAATGCGGAGTTGATCCAGCGTAAACGGAATATCCGACATAGATCCTGCCAATGGATGAGAAGAAGAGGGACAGCCCTATTGAACTGACAGTACCATAATCGGGGGCATTGCAGCGGTTCCCCCCATCCCTAACGTCCCAATCGGTTTTCAATGCCTTCACAGCCCCCGGGAATGGTTTTGCGCGTTAACGCGCCACCCCACGTACAACAATAACAACGCTGTTCTTCCGTCAGGTTTTTGACCCCGCTAAAATTCGCATTTTCCACCACGGCCCCGGTATATTCCCCCGTCTCGTAATTGGGGGGATGGTTGCGACTGCGGGGGCTCGCTGTACTCACGGATCCGTAAAAGAAACGAGTTCCTTTTAAATCGGCCTCTGCCAAATTTGCTTCATACAACACGGCTCCGGCTAAATTGGTTTTGACTAAATCCCCGCCGCTTAAATTAGCCCGAATTAAATACACCTCACTTAAATCCACCCAGCGCAAATCTTGGCCCACCAAATCTGCCGCCACTAACATCACGCCCAGGTTAATCACCCGAATACCGTGGACGCGATCTTCCTGGTACCCCCCTAAACCATCAAAGATAGGACGTCCTAAATAATAATCGCGACGTAATGGGGTTAATAGACGGGATTGGGACAAAAACCGTAAAATTTTCGCTTTTCCGCCGGAATCCACGCTGGCTAAAATAGCGGCGGTGCGACCTTCAGCAAAGGCCCGTTCCTGGGGCCAGTCCTCTAACATGCCTTCATCGTTGAGGGCCAAATCAGAAATGCCCTGAAAATAAGCGTCAATGGTTTGTTGTTGGGTGATGCGATTTTGTTGGATAGTTAAATCTTTGGAGATGACGTATTGCTGCCAGGCCACGTAGACCGCTAAGACGGCGATCATAATTTGTCCCAAAGCGCCGACCCATTCTGCCCAGGAGCCAAATTCGTCATACTTAAACTGATTGAGCCAGCTAGTTACCGCCCGAAAAATCCCCACATAGTAGGCTAAAACGGCGATCGCCAGCACAAACCCCAAACAGCCAATCAAATAACGCCGCTCTTGGGTTGTTAGATAACGCAAAATCCAAGATTGCACCGATGGCAAAATGACTTGCAACGACAGCATCAACGCCACCACCGCTGCCGTAAAGCCTAACCAGGGCCAGTGCAAACCCAAGCCAACAATCATAATCGCCACTGTGCCCACTAATAACCACGGCATGGCCGGTTCCAGGGGTTCCTGAAAAATCCACTGAGGCAGCGATCGCCGGGGCTTCGTCAACTCTGGAGCGGCGGGCTGAATATCATCGACGGAATCAGCGGTCATAAACGGGGTCAACCAGAATAAGTCTTAGGCTATTTTCCTCAATAAATTAACGTATTTGTTGCCGTTGACAACAATCTTCCGTTCCGACCGTCCCAAGACCTGATAAATTGATCAAATATCAGTAATAGACATTTATGCGGATTTAGTATGCGAGTTCTGGTTATTGGCGGTGATGGTTACTGTGGTTGGGCCACGGCGCTGTATCTTTCTAACAAAGGTTACGAAGTCGGGATTTTAGACAGTCTGGTGCGTCGTTACTGGGATGCTCAATTGGGGGCAGAAACCCTAACCCCGATCGCCCCGATTCAGCAGCGATTAGAGCGGTGGTATGAGCTGACCGGCAAAAAAATCGACCTATTCATTGGGGACATCAACGATTATCCCTTCCTGACCCAATCCCTACGTCAATTCCAACCGGATTCCGTCGTCCACTTTGGGGAACAACGTTCCGCGCCTTTCTCCATGATTGACCGGGAACATGCGGTGTTAACCCAAGCTAATAATGTGTTGGGTAACCTAAATCTGCTCTATGCCCTCAAGGAAGATTTCCCCGATTGTCATTTGGTCAAATTGGGCACCATGGGCGAGTATGGCACCCCCAATATTGATATCGAAGAAGGTTATATCACTATTGAGCACAAGGGGCGCAAAGATACCCTCCCCTATCCCAAGCAACCGGGAAGTTTCTACCACCTCAGCAAGGTTCACGACAGCCACAACATCCACTTCGCCTGCAAAATCTGGGGTCTGCGGGCCACGGATCTGAACCAAGGGATTGTGTATGGTGTGTTGACCGATGAGACGGGCATGGATGAAATGCTCATCAACCGTCTGGATTATGACGGAGTCTTTGGTACCGCCTTAAACCGCTTCTGTATCCAAGCGGCGATCGGGCATCCCCTAACCGTTTACGGTAAAGGGGGTCAAACCCGAGGTCTGCTAGATATCCGGGATACGGTGCGCTGTATTGAGCTGGCGATCGCCAATCCGGCGGATCCGGGACAATTCCGGGTGTTTAACCAATATACGGAACTCTTTAGCGTCGGTGGTCTGGCAGAAATGGTGCAAAAAGCAGGGGCTGCGTTGGGCTTAAAAGTAGAAATTAATAACCTGCCCAATCCCCGGGTGGAACTCGAAGAGCATTATTTCAATGCCGTCAACACCAACCTGCTGGATCTGGGCTTACAACCCCACTTCCTCTCAGATTCCTTGTTGGATTCCTTGTTAAACTTTGCTACCAAATACAAAGACCGGGTAGACACTAAACACATTCTGCCCAAAGTCACCTGGCGCGGCTAATTCCTACCAACGACCTTAACCCTCACCTCACCGTGGGGGTTTGATATTTTTTTCGGACCTATGGCAACCACCGTACGCGACATCATCAAATTGCTAGAATCAGATGGCTGGTTTTTGGTGAATACTGTGGGTAGTCATCGACAGTTTAAACATGTAACCAAGTCGGGAAAAGTCACCGTTTCAGGGAAGCTCAGCGATGATATTCGCCAGGGAACCCTCAACAGCATTCTTAAACAAGCAGGACTCAAGTGATGGATCAATACCTCATTGTTTTGGAAAAAAGCAAATCGGGGTTTTCTGCTTATTCCCCAGATGTACCAGGCTGCATTGCGACGGGGGAAAGCTTAGAAGACGCCAAATGGCAAATGCAATCTGCCTTAACCTTCCATCTTGCGGCAGTTGACCCTTTACCCCAACCGAAAGGAATCGATGCTTATTTAGAAGCGCTACAAGATTCCGCTGGGGAAGAGTTTTTCTTGACCCATATCGCCCTTGATCACGTTTTACTCAACTTATAGTCCCTAATAATCCCATGGCTGACCCTTTAACCCCTGCTATCAGTGACCGCATTTGCAAACACATGAACGAAGACCATGGCTCGGCGATCGCCCTTTATGCCCAGGTATTTGGTCAACAAAGTGATGTCACAACGGCCCAGATGCAGTCTATTGACACCACTGGCATGGATTTAAGGGTGGAAAGTAAGGGCACTTCCCAAACGATCCGCATTGAGTTCGACCATCCCTTACAGGATTCCGAAGACGCCCATCAAACATTAATTACCATGGTTAAGCAGGCCCGCAGCGCCGTGTCCTAGGGGAATGGGGAACCGCGTTTACTGTCTTCTCTCCCCTTGTGTGTACACGGTAGCGGTGTGAGAATTTTTGTTATGTTTGGTTTCTCAACAGTGGCTTGATGTTAACCCACAGGGGACGGATCGGCTAAAAAGCCTTGAATACTGGCAATTAACTGACTGGGTTGGAACGGTTTAGTCAGATAACCACTGGCCCCCAATTCTTTAGCCCGGTTGCGGTGTAGGGGGTTTTCCCGGGAGGTCAACATGACCACCGGTAATGTTTGCCAATGGTCATGGCTGCGGATCAGTTGAAGTAGGCTAAAACCATCCATGTTGGGCATTTCAATATCACAGAGGGCGAGGTCGATGCCTTGGGTTTGGCGGTTGAGTAAATCCCAGGCTTCTTGACCGTCCCGACATTGAATAATATTGAACCCGGTTTGTCCCAAGACCCGTTGTAGGGTACGCCGTACCGTAATGGAATCGTCGATCGCCAGAATGGTGATTTGGTCACTGGCGGGGGAGGGGGAGGGGGGCGCCTGGGTCGAGGGCTGTGGGGTGGGTTGCGATCGCCAGAGGACGGAGAAGTTACTGGGAATTAAAACTGGCACCACATCCCCTGTCCCCAACACCGTACAGCCGGCCACATAGGAGGGGATCGGTGTGATGGCATCGAGGGCTTTGACCACCAGGGGACGTTCATCCACGATTTTTTCCACCGATAGAACCACCGGGCGATTACCGAGTTGAATCATCAAGCCGACTTTATTCGGTAGGGGGGTTTGGGGGACATTGGAATCCTGGGCGTAGGGCAGAAGCTCCATCAACAGCCGCACCGGCATTGACTGGGACTGCCATTCCAGATGACCGTCCTGGAGGGGATATTCATCCAGGGACAAAATCCGCAGCACACTCTCCGAGGGAAAGGCAATCAGACGTTGCTGACACCGCACCAACAGCAGGGGGGTAATGTTGAGGGTCAGGGGAATACGGATAATGAACTGACTGCCTTGTCCCCATTGGGTTTCCAACTGTAGGGTTCCCCGCAGGGACTCGATCATTTGTTTGACGATGTCAAGACCGAGACCCCGGCCGGAGAGGTCGCTAACTTGGCTGGCGGTGGAGAAACCTGGTTGGAAGAGTAGGTCAAGGATTGTAGCGTCGTCAGCTTGGGCCAGGGATTCCGGCGTTGCTAAACCCAATTCAATCGCCTTGTTCTGAATTTTGGCCAGATTTACCCCCCGGCCATCATCGGCGACGGTGACCACCACCTGGTTATGGGCGATCGCCGCGCTGAGGGTAATGGTTCCTGCCGGGGGTTTACCGGCGGAGCGACGTTCGGGGGCAAATTCTAACCCATGGTCAAAGGCATTCCGGATTAAGTGAGTCAGGGGAGTGCGGAGTTGCTCCAAAATCGCCACTTCTATCAACGTCGCCTCGCCGTCAATGACGAAATTGACTGGCTTTTGATGGCGATCGCCTAATTTTTCCACCGGTTGGATAAACGTCCGCGCCAGGGTATTAAAGGGAACCAAGCGCGATTGGGTCAATTCGTCATCCAGTTGGTGCAAAGACTGATTCATCTGGATCAAGGTCTCTTGTAAATCCCGTTCCACCAAGTCCACGTCTTCTTGAATCTCTTGCACCTGAACCATTAATTCTTGAAAGCGTTGCAGCAGACTATGCACCGCCGAATAACTGTCCATTTCCAACGCATCAAATCCCCCGAGGTCTTCACTCTCTAGGCGATCGCCGTTGTCCTGGCCATCGTTGCCATTACTGGCCACTTGGGTTTGATCACTGAAGGAAAGATCATCATAAAGGGATTCCACCTGTTCACGGATGGGACTTAATTGCTGCCCCCGTTTTTTCAGATTACGGCTGGCTTGACGCAACTGTTTGTCGTACACCAGCAGACGTTCTTGGTTAATCAGTAATTCACTCACCGTATTACTTAAGCGATTGAGGCGCTCAATGGGAATCCGCAGGGTCTGACGAGAACTGCTCCCCGAGGGCGCTGGCGCTTTTACCACCGCAGCGGTAGGTGCTTGGGTTCTCACTGGCTCGGAGCGATCGCCTGGGGCCCGACTAGGGGGGGCAACCGGGGCAGTTAGATCGTTCGCCGTCTCTTCCGGAGGGGCTTCTAACGGTGGGGGGGGGATCGCGGGTAATTCCCCCGCCAAAAACTGGGTTCTCAACGAGCGAATATCGGCGATCGCCTCCGGAATAAAGCTTTTTAACACGACCCCTGCCGTGGTGGAATCGGTTTTGAGCTGCTGACTGGTCAGTTCTAACCATTGGCAACTGAGGGCTTGCCCCAACAAAGTGCATTCTTCCAGCAATAAGTTAAAACTCTCCCGTAATTCTCCCTCCGTTCCCCCCTTTTCCAAGCGGCGTTCCACCCGGGCCAAACAGGCCTCCAATTCCACCGACAAGGATGTCCGCACAAACTGAGACACGTCCCCAATGCCTCCCTCTTCCTCCGAAGCTTGGGGTTGACAGGTGGCCAAAAATTCCCCCAGGGCCAAGGCCAGTTCCGGTGGCTCGTCGCTATCAGTCAGTTGCCCAATATTGGCTAATTCCAGCAAGCTTTGAATTTCTTCGGTGGCCAAGCTAATCAAACCCAAGGCCATGGTGGTATCTTCCACCCGATTTTGCTCAATGGCTTCAAATAAATCTTCGAGGCGATGGCAAAGGGTTTGTAACGGCGTCAAGGCGGACATCCCGGCCCCGCCCTTTAACGAGTGGGCCGCTCGTCCCATATCCTTGATCAGTTTTTGTCGTGCTTGGGACTGACCCGGTTGGGACAGGGCCTGCTCAAGGGACTGATACCCTTCTGTCAATTTCGCTAAGCATTCCGGGGCATCTTCCTCCAAAAACGCCTGGCGGGCTTCTTGGGTAATGGCTTCGAGGGTGGCAGCGTCGAACATGG
>JAYKHU010000020.1:0-28123 GCA_035285105.1 Synechocystis sp. | reverse complement strand
GGTCTGGCGTTGGTGGTGTTATTGGGAGGCCTAGCGGTGGGCAATATCGTTTATTGGGAAGCCTTCACCCCCACGAATTCATTGAAAGCCCTGCTCACCTGTCTGATTGGGGCTGGACTCTATTGGGGCGTGGTGAGAAATCTCAGCGTTAAACTCCCTGATAACGGCGAAAAACTCGATCATCTCATCGGCATGATGAGCATTAGCTTAACCCTTTTATTTGCTTGGATGTTGTCATGAGTGGTGTTTTAGATTTGGGGCTGCGGCTCACCATTTGGTTTTTACTCACGGCGGATTTAAGTCCAGTCAATATCTTAATTGGCATTACCGTGGCCTTACTGATCCCCCGGCGTTCCGTGGCGTCATCGGTGTGGCGGGATGGGTTACGCATTGCGCGGGAAATTGTCATTGCCATTCCCCAGGCCTATTGGGAAGCCTGGCAGATGATCCGTCACCCCCATACGGAGGAGGTGATCGAATTGGAACGGGTGAAACCCCAACGCACCCCGGGACTCATTTTTCTCGATATCTTTCTGATTACCTTTACTCCCAAGGCATTGGTGTTGAAATACCATCAGGCGGGTTGGTACGAAGTTCATAAAGTGGAACGACGGAGGGCCCAATGACCCTATTGGTTTGGCTGATGGTGCTGGCGTTGATTATTCCCCTGGTGGCCGCCGTCCAAAAGGAAGATGTGTGGTCAAAAATGCTGGCCTTCGCCAGTGTGGCCACCAAAACCTCGGTCTTAATTTTGATCCTGTCCGTGGTGCGGGACGACTGGATGATCGGGGTGGTGGGGGTGCTGATTTTGAGTGTGGGTAACGCCGCGTTGATGTTACTCGCCCAGGTGTTAAAACGCTTAGAGCAGGAGTTTTGAAATGATTAATTGGGTTGCCAATGCCTTAATTTCTGTGGGGGTCTTCTTCTGGCTCTGGGGGACGGCCCCCCTGTTGGGACGCCGTTCCATCCCCTTCAAACTCCATAGTCTTTCCGTAGCCGATACCCTCGGTTCCATGGCGATCGTGGTGGGGTTGCTCTTTAAGCTGTCCCGGGAATGGCCGCTGTTGCTGTTGGCCCTGATTTCCCTGGGACTTTGGAATACGGTGTTGGGCTATGTGTTGGCCTACTGTGCCACCGGTGGGGAGGAAATTAATGATGCTTGATTTTGCCCCGTGGTTAGAAAATTTAGGGGAAATGGATGGCATTGTGGTGGCGATCGCCGTATTGTTGCCGGTCAGTGCCACCATGACCGTGGTGCAAACCAATCCCTATCAAGCGTTGGTGATGCGGGGCATTTTGGGGGGCGTGGCGGCCCTGGTGTATGCCCTGTTGGGGGCGGCGGATGTGGCCTTAACGGAAGCCCTGGTGGGAACCATGTTGTCCATTACCCTCTATGCGGTGGCGGTGCGGTCTTCCTTAACCCTGCGGTTAGGTATCTTGTCACATTCCACCGAGACTCCCCAGTTACCGGTAGCGGTTGAGCAAGCCATTGTCACGGCGATCGCCCCCTATCATCTGCGGTTAGAAATTGTCCCTTGCCCCCGACCTGGGGAACCCATTGCCCCGAACCATGCTCCCCAGGTGGTGTTTGATCCCCAGGCCATGACCCTCTTGACCCCCATTGAGCGCCTAGCCGAAATTTTCACCGCCGATCTTCCCCCCGACCAGCTAACGGTGATTTTGGCTCCCATCCATCACAATACGCCGCCCCAGGAGGTGACCCCATGAAATGGATTTATTTGCTTGCCGCCTTGGTTTTTTACGGCAAAATGCTGATTTTACCCAACCTAACGGGGGCGGTGGCAGAATTTTCCGATTTAGCCATTGTGGAAACGGTGGTGCAGGAAAGCGGTGTACCCAATGCGGTGTCGGGGATCATTTTCCGCAATCGCCTCTATGACACCCTCTTTGAAGTGGTGGTGTTTACGATCGCCATTATGGGGGTTAGATTTTTGCTAGCCAATGAACAACCCGCCACGGAAGTGCATCAATTTACCGATCACCCTTCCATCATTTTGGCCAGATTAGGGGCCACCATTGCCGCCTTAATTAGTGTGGAACTGGCCCTACGGGGACATCTTAGTCCCGGGGGAGGCTTTGCGGCCGGGGTGGCCGGAGGAACGGCGATCGGACTGGTGGCCATTACCGCTCCGCCGGAGTGGTTACATCAGCTTTATCAACGGTGGCGGGCGGCAACCCTGGAAAAGGTTTCCGTACTCTTATTCATTGCCCTCGCCGCCTGCAGTTTATTAGGCCTGGCCTTACCCCTGGGGGAAATGGGGGCCCAACTCAGTGGCGGCTGGATTCCTTGGCTCAATATTTTAGTTGCCCTCAAAGTGGCGATCGGATCCTGGGGGGCGATTCTGGCCTTTATTCGTTATCGCGGTTTGTTGTAAAAACACCGTCGTATTTTAGGGGTCACGCTGGGGTTGACAGTGCTATTTTTTGGGAAAACAAGGTTAAAATTCGATAACGTCAAAAACGAACAATAGCGAAAATGATTTCCAATCATTCACAAACCGGGGAACATCCTTGCAAATTGTGTCGACAATAAGGAAAAATTGCAAACAATTGCAAATAATAAACAGCCTGCACAATGGTTAAAGAGTCGGTCTTGGTCGCTCCTCGCCACTGGGTTACCACTCATGCTCTCCCTAAAGGTCTTCTGAAAGACGATTCCCCGTGTGAGTTACGTTGTCGGGAACCCTTCCCTAAACTAAATCCATTGCTCACCGTCTAAAGGAAAGCGTTGTGCCTGCTGTCCCTTACCCACTTCCTTAACCTCTATTACTTTCAATCCCAACAGGACATACGGACGGTAACTTATGATTTTGACCAAATTAAAAGACTTCGTTGGTATCAGCGAGCATGATGACTTCGAAGAAGACTACGAAGAAATGGACTGGCCCCAACAAGCTGCCGCCCCCTCCCCCGCCGTTGAAGAAATCCCCGCCCCTAGTCGCCCTAGCCGCGAACCGCTCAATTTAAGTAATGAACCCGCCCTTGGTACAGGAGTAAGAAATAACGTGATTGGTATGCCCGGCATCAATAACAACATGGCAGAAGTCGTTGTGGTAGAACCCCATTCCTTCGACGAAATGCCCCAAGTCATCCAAACCCTCAGGGATCGTAAGTCCGTTGTCCTGAACCTCAATGTGATGGATCCCGATGAAGCCCAACGGGCCGTTGATTTTGTCGCCGGGGGGACCTTCGCCATGGACGGTCATCAAGAGCGCATTGGTGAAAGCATTTTCCTGTTCACTCCGAATTGCGTCAAAGTCAGTTCCCTGGCAGGGCACAGTCAAGAATTATCAGACGCCGTTGCTAATTCCTCCCCGTCCCTCGATACCATGACCTCCCCTTGGGGGTTTGATGCCGGTCGTCTGGCCCAGTAATCCTGTCTCTAGTTTGGTGAAAACACCCTAAAAGCTTCGATTCTCCGGGATCGGAGCTTTTTGATGGCATGGTGGAGCACCCACTCTGGGCCGTCCTAGCTTAGAATAAAGGGCAAAAATTCCATGCGGTGCTTAAAGATTTATGATCAATGATTCTTCCCCATCGGTAACGAGTGATTTGGCGGCGGATGCCCCCTTGCGATCGCCAGAATCGCCCCATTCCATCCGGACACCACCGTGGGGCATGGTAACGGTCTTAGAAGAGGGCCCCCGTTATCGCATTAACCGCATTGTGGTTAAGCCGGGTCAACACATGAGTACCCAAATGCACTACCACCGCAGTGAACATTGGGTGGTTGTTTCCGGGACGGCTAAAGTTACCTGCAATGGGGAGGAAAGATTGCTGCGGCAAAAAGAATCCACCTACGTGCCGATGAACACCCCCCACCGTGTCGAAAACCCTGGTGTGATTGATCTGGTATTGATCGAAGTCCAAAATGGAGAGTATTTAGGGGATGACGATATTATTCGCTTTGCCGAGGATGAGACCCCCACACCTTAACTATTTTTCTAGGGTTTAATCCACATTAGCGTTTGGCCGTATTCAACGGGTTCACCATTTTCCACCAAAATTTCCATCACCTGACCCGTTGCTTCGGCTTCAATTTCGTTCATCAACTTCATGGCTTCAATAATGCAAACCACCTGGCCTTTGCTAACGGCGTCACCGGTCTCCACAAAGGGGTCTTCATCGGGGGCCGGAGCCCGGTAAAAGGTTCCCACCATGGGCGAAGTAATCGCTATCCATTTTTGTTCTGCGGGGGAAAGGGTCGCGGACTTCCCAGGGCCATTGGCCGGCGGGGGAGCCGATGCGGGGGATGATGTATTCTCACCGGCGGGGGCAACAGGGAAGGGTTGGGGGGCTGTGTTTGCGGTCAAGGGCGCTACCATGGCAGCATTAACGACCTTTGTAACAGACAATTCAAATTGGTCAGTTTTCAGGCTAAATTCCGCAATATTACTTTGGGAAATTACCCCCAATAACGCTTGTAGTTCTGTAAAGTCAATGGACACGAATTACCTACCCCCCAAGACGGCAAAAAACAGTTGAGAAAATTGTGCCTAAGATGCCGAAGCCTTACTCCCGGCCGAGATAGGAACCATCCCGAGTATCCACTTTAATCCGTTCTCCCTGGGCGATAAATAAGGGCACCATCACCTGGGCTCCGGTTTCCACGATCGCCGGCTTGGTACCCCCGGTGGCCGTATCACCTTTAACCCCGGGATCGGTTTCGGTAATTTCAAGAATCACGCTGGTAGGGAGATCAACATCTAACACGGCCCCGTTCCAGAGGAGGACGCTCACTTCCATTTCTTCTTTGATAAATTTCGCTTTATCCCCCAACTGCTCGGGAGCAATGCTTAATTCCTCAAAGGTTTGCATATCCATGAAGACATATTGATCGCCATCTTTGTAGGTATGCTGCATGGCGACTTTTTCAATATTGGCCTGGGGCACCGTTTCCCCGGCCCGGAAAGTTTTTTCCACAACGTTGCCGGTTTTCACATTTTTGAGCTTAGTCCGGACAAAGGCCGAGCCTTTACCTGGCTTAACGTGGAGGAATTCTACTACCTTCCACACTGAGCCATCCATCTCAATGCTGGTACCGGTGCGAAAATCGTTACTGGATATCATGGAAGCCACGAAAACGGAAAAGTTCACCCAATATTCTACTAGGGGATGGGGGCGTTGAAATGGGAAAATTTTGCTGTTGCCACCTATTCTGGAAATTTACCCCCTATTACATCATGCAAATCATACGTCAATCTCTCAGGATGGTTGCTCAACGGATGGCTCAGTTGGGTCTAATCTGCACGTTGACTGCACTGCTCGCCGTTACTGGGACAATGCCAGCCCGGGCAACCGCTTTGACCCCCCCCGTTTTGATTGGTGCCCTCGCCCAGGGGAATGCCATCACCGACCCCAAGGCCCTATTGCGCTATGCCCTCCCCATCGATAACGATGCGGTGCGTAAATTACAGGACAGTCTGGAGGATATTTCTAATCACATTCGGGCCAAGCGGTGGCCAGCCATCAAAAAAGATGTGCGGTCAGCCAATCTGACCTTGACCCTCAAGGAAGACAAAATTTTAGCGGGGGTTCCCGACGATCGCCAAGACCAAGCCCAAACCCTATTAACGCAAATCAAAGCCGATTTAAGTGAATTAGAAACGGCGGTGGAGGCTAAGGACAAAGAGGCGGTGATTACGGCCCGCCAAGCGGCCCTGACGGCGATCGGCGATTTGGAAGCGTTGATGGTCACTGGCTTTCCCTTTGAGATCCCAGAGGAATATGCGGCTTTACCCCAACTGAAAGGGCGGGCAACGGTGGAAATGGAAACCAGCCAAGGCCCGTTAACCATTGTGGTGGATGGCTATAGTGCCCCCATCAATGCCGGTAACTTCGTGGATTTGGTACAACGCAAATTTTACGACGGTTTACCCTTTATCCGTTCTGAAGACTTTTATGTCACCCAAGCGGGGGATCCCGATGGGCCGGAAGTGGGTTTCATTGATCCCCAAACCAATGCCTACCGTGCGATTCCTTTGGAAATTTTGGTCAAAGGAGAGGACGCCCCCATTTACGGTATGACCCTGGAAGAGGCCGGTCTCTACCTCCCTGAATTAGCGCTGCCCTTCAACGCCTACGGGGCGATCGCCTTAGCCCGTCCAGAAATGGAACCCAATGGTGGTTCTTCCCAGTTCTTTTTCTTTAAGTTCGATACGGAATTAACCCCCCCGGGTTTCAACTTAATGGATGGACGGTATTCTGTCTTTGGCTATGTGGTGGAAGGAAAAGACACCCTAGACAAATTAAGTGAAGGTGACAAGATTCTCTCAGCAAAAGTCGTCGAAGGTGCTGACAATCTTGTTAAGGGTTAAGCCGAAACAGGGTTGCCAGAATGGTGCATTATTCCCTGATTAAGTGATTGCCAAATTGGCAAAAACACCTGGTTTTGTGTGCTATTGCAGGCATTAATCATCAATGTAAGAGGGGAGACCCTCTTTTTTTTCGGCAATCCCCCTGGAATCATTCCAGAGAACCGAATCTCCCATCCCATCGGCGGGGTTAGGATTGAATTGTCAACAATCAAACCCTATTCCCACACCTTAGGAGCCAAGAATGATGTCTATTATCCGTTACAATCCCCTCCGCGAAATTGACACGCTGCAACGTCAAATGAATCAATTATTTGACGAAGTCTTTTTGCCCACGGAACGGAGTGGCGATCGCCTTGCCTTTAATCCGATGGCTGAACTCTCGGAAAACGATGAAGCCTATACCCTCAAAGTGGAACTCCCCGGCATTAAACCCGAAGAGCTAGAAATCCAAGCCAGCAAAGACTCGGTCAGCATCATGGGAGAACGACAAGATACACGGGAATCTGAAGGTGATGGTTTCCGTCGCACCGAGTTCCGGTATGGCAAGTTCCACCGGGTTATTCCCATCCCTGGCGCTATCCAAAATACCGAAGTCAAAGCAGACTATGAAGCCGGTATTTTGACCCTCACGTTACCCAAAGCGGAAGAGTCCAAAAATAAAGTCGTTAAAGTTCAACTCGCTCAATAGTCCCGCCGCTTAACCGCGTTAGTGCTTAACGTTGAAATCGCTGCGGTTTAAGTGATTAACCAACTGTATCCCTGGGCAGTCATTGTCCGGGGAATTTCTTGATCGGAACTGAATTTAAGGAATGGAGCTAAGCGGGTTCGAACCGCTGACCCCTTGCATGCCATGCAAGTGCTCTACCAGCTGAGCTATAGCCCCAAGTCACAGGATCCTATAGTGACGCAAAAGTTTTACCTTTGTCAAGAGTCTGTCACCAAATATTTTGACGCGGTTCGATTGGCCCAGGGAGAACGCTCCAGTAAAGGAAGATCTTGACGGTATGATGTCTCCTCAGCATCCCTGTTTTCCCCCCTGGTTATGACTATTTCCCCCGACGCCCCAACGCCCCCCCCTTCTCACCATCGCCGCCAAGCCCTAGCCCAGCAATATTGTCAGGCCCTATTGGACAATGTGTTGCCCTTTTGGGAACAACATTCCCTAGATCGAGAACACGGAGGATATTTCACCTGTTTAGACCGCCAAGGTCAGGTTTTTGACACCGATAAATTTATTTGGTTACAAAATCGTCAGGTCTGGCAGTTTTCGGTGTTGTACAACCGCCTCGACCCCCGTCCCCACTGGTTAACCGTGGCCAAACACGGGGCAGACTTTTTGGCTAAATATGGCCGGGATCAGGGGGGGAATTGGTATTTTTCCCTCGATCGCCAAGGACAACCGTTGATCCAACCCTACAATATTTTTTCTGACTGTTTTGCGGCGATGGCCTTTAGCCAATATGCCCTGGCAAGTCAGGACGAAACGGCCAAGCAGATTGCGTTACAGGCCTATGGAAATGTGTTGCGCCGTCAGCACAATCCTAAAGGACAATACAACAAAGCCTATCCCGGCACCCGTCCCCTCAAATCCTTGGCCGTGCCTATGATTTTGGCGAATTTGACCCTAGAGATGGCGTGGTTACTGCCGCCGGAAACCGTGGATCAGGTGTTGGCCCAAACGGTACAGGAGGTGATGAATGATTTTTACGATCGCCAGTTACACCTCATGCGGGAAGCAGTCACCCCGGCCGGAGAAATTGTTGACAGTTTTGAAGGACGGTTACTGAATCCAGGCCATGGCATTGAAGCGATGTGGTTCATGATTGATATTGCCCAACGGCAGGGAAATCCCGATTTATTGGCCAAGGCAGTCCAGGTGGTGTTGTCAACGCTGGATTATGCCTGGGATCAAGAATTTGGGGGGATTTTCTACTTTTTAGATAGCCAAGGTCGCCCTCCCCAGCAGTTGGAATGGGATCAAAAACTATGGTGGGTGCATTTAGAAACCTTAGTGGCCCTGGCCAAAGGCTATGAATTCACCGGCAATCCCCTCTGTTGGCAGTGGTTTGAAAAAGTCCATGACTATACCTGGGCCCACTTTGCCGATCCCGACCATGGGGAATGGTTTGGGTATTTAAACCGTCAGGGCGATGTGTTACTGAATTTAAAGGGGGGTAAGTGGAAAGGCTGTTTCCATGTCCCCCGGGGATTGTGGTTATGTTGGCAAAGTTTAGCGGCAGAATCCTAGGGGATGATATTTTCACTCAATTTTGTCAGTATTGATTGTTATTGGTAAGCGAAGAGAAACCAGGTTCGTTGCTAAGCTTAGTAATTACTTTGCTTTGTCTTTACCGCTGCCATGAATCCTCCGTCTTCTGCTGAATTATCGTGGGTTGAGTTAATCCAGTCCCAAGCCTCCCATCCCCACCATTCACTGTCGGAAACCGCTGCCAGTGAGTGGTTTAGGTCCATTTGTGAAGGGTTAATCCAGCAGCAGGTTTCATCCCGCCTGTGGCTGAAACTGGCGCCCGATTCTCCGTTTTACCAGGCGATCACCACCTATGCCGAGTCGGGGTTATTACGACAGATTTATTGGTGTCAAACGGGAAAGGCCGAGGTTGATAATCCTCACCGGAATATTGGGCAAGGCGTTAAAATCAGCCCCATTTTTTTGGCAAGCAGCGCTCCGCCCCAAGGGGAGTTTGTCGTTTTCTTAAGTGCGGAGATTAGTCTACTTTGGTTGGGGGAAACCACCCACCCCCCAGGCATAGTTAACGTAATTCAAAGTCTTGATCCAGCGGCGATCGCCACCTTTTTAGCCGGGATCAAACAAGCCGTGGCGGTCACCGACAATCTGCCCCCGGATTTTTTCCAGCCAGAACCGTTACCGGGCAGTGCCAACTTGACCCTGGTGAATCGCCTCATCCAGGGGACTCCCCCCCGAGTGACGCCCCCCCCGCTCCCCACCAACACCGCTTCCCCGGCGTCCCACTCCACTAACTTTTTGCTGGATGCCATCCGGGAGTTAGGGATTCCCCTAACCCACATGAAAACGGCGTTGCGTCTGTTGGACTCCCTGCAACATAAACGGGAACAACGACAACGGTATTTAGATTTGTTGAAACAGGAATGCGATCGCCAAAATTCTTTATTAACGGGTCTGCAAGAATTATTACAAATTGACCAAACCTCCCTGGATGGCGACACTAAGGAGTCAGTCCGCATCGAAGACTGTATTCCCGGTGTGGTGAGCACCTACCAGCCCCTGGCTCGGGAAAAGGGGATTACCCTGGGCTACACCATCCCTGGGGACTATCCGGCGATCGCCTGCTTAGCGGTGGAATTACGGATCATTTTGCAACATCTCCTCCATAACAGCCTGAAGTTCACCCCCCAAGGGGGCAAGGTTTATGTGAAAGCCCACCGTCAGGAGCAAACCATTGAGCTAGTGGTGAGTGATACGGGCTGCGGCATTGAAATGCCTGATATTCCCCACCTGTTTGATTATTTTTATCGGGGTCGCAATGTTGACCCAGCCAATCAGGGGGCAGGTTTGGGGTTAACCATTGTCCAACGCTTAGTCAAACGTCGAGGCGGCACCATCAAAGTCAATAGCCGCCCGGAACGCGGATGTTACGTTTATGTGCATCTCCCCGTTGTTTCGGACGCCGCTATCTAATGTTTAATCCGCTCTAGCAGATCAGTTTATGGCCTTACCCTCTTCCCTCCCCCGTCCCCAACGCTTACGGCTCATTGCTCTGGCGATCGCCGTGGTGATGTTGATGGGCCTGTTCATCTTGATCCCCCGTCAGCCGGAACGTTTCCAAGGATCGACCTATGGGCGATCGCCGGGGGACTACGGCGCCTGGTTGGCTTGGATGGCTACTCAAAATACCCCTGTGCAACCTTGGCAAAAACCCTCGGAGCAATTAAGCCGTCTTTCCCAACCGGCTACCCTACTGCGCGTTGATCCCCGGGGCATTCTTTCCGGTTCTCCCCAAATCCTATTAGGGACGCTCAGCTCTGAAGATTATGACTGGGTTTCCCAGGGCAATCGCATCGTTTACCTGGGCCGCTGGGGAAATTTATCCCCGGCCCCCTTTACCCAAACCGTTGACAGTGAGTTTGGCCCGGTGACCTTCCAGGGGCGGCGACGGGCAACTCAGGTTAAGAACCCCATCCTCTCCGACAATTACGGAACGATTATCTGGCGAGAATCCCACGGAGACGGGGAAATTATTTGGGTAGTCCCGCCTTTTTTAGCTGCCAATGCCTTTCAGGAGCAGACGGCTAATTTTCAACTATTACAGGCTTTAATGGAGCCCGGTCGCCATCAGCTTTGGGTGGATGAATATTTACACGGCTACAAGGATAGTGAAACCCTGGCGGCGGAAGCGGTGGGGACGGTTTGGCACTATCTCCGGCAAACCCCTTTGTTTCCCCTATTTGTGCAATTACTATTACTTTGCGGCTTGGCGATCGGTTGGGGGAATCGTCGCTTTGGCCGCCCCCATGTTCCCTTTTCTGTCCCCCGGAATAATCAACAAACCTACGTCCAGGCCTTGGCCCAGGTGTTAGAAAAAGCCAATTGCCATGACTTTGTGGTTCAACAACTCCAGTCCCAAAGCAAGCCAGCAATCGACAAAAATGACCGCTAATTGCCCTCTTCCTCCATGCAGGGAATTAAGTTTTGTGGCATTGCCTAGAAATGGGGCGGATAAACCCTTCATAATCAGCGTTAAGGACGTTCATACCTTGAGAGGGGGACGTCTTACCTGGGGGTGAGGAGTAGACCATCGAGCCAAATTGTTTAGGAGTCACTGTGATGAAAGGTTTTGTTTTACGCGGATCATTACTGGGAATTAGTTTAGTGGCGATCGCCAGTGTCGGTGGCAGCAATCTGCCCCAGGCATTTGCCCAAATGATCCCTGATGCCAACCCAGAAGACACCCTAACACCATTGCCCCCATCGGAAGGTACCGCCAGGGATTTAGCGGGAACCTTTGCCAAGGATAGTGCCCTGTGGTTAGGGGGAGTCGGTGGTGACGGAGACATTGACGCGATAGACAGCGACGAAAATCCCTACGAAATTCGCTCCCGCCATGCTACCCCGACGGTCATCCAGTCCCCTCATCGTGAAACGCCCGCCCAGCAACGCATCCAGCTAGGTCAGTTCTAGCCACTTCCGCCTCCCCGTGTTAAGGGGCGATCGCCAAAGTGTCCCTAAACCGTTAAGAATTATTGCCGTTCCTTGAATCCTTTGTTAAGGTGTGCCTTGAGGAGCGTAATCCATCACGCTGAATCACGCTTAGGAGGCGTTTACCATGCTTTACTCTGTAACCCCCGATCCACTCACTTCAACCCTGTGATTGAGGGACTTGGGGAAATGCCTGGGCTTCGTTACAAATTATTAGCCCCTTTCCCCACCCAGTCTGACTGAGACCAGCGCCATTCTTTTTCTGTCCATCGCCCTGAATTATCTCAATCCTTTGGAGCAACGTTTCGGTGTCTCTTCCGTTCCCCGCTAGCACCCGGAACGGGAGAAGATTTTAACCTTGCCATTGTGATGGGTATTCTTTCGTGTCTGTGACGCTGAATGGCCTACCTTCCCTCAGCAAAAATAACCCCCTTGAAGATAAAACGCCCATTGTCACTGTGAACGGTGACTTGGCTTTGAATACCTCATCGTTATTGGAGGTGCATGATGAATTTATTAGGAAAAACCGCCCTAGTGACCGGTGCGTCCCGGGGCATTGGTCGGGCGATCGCCGAAGAACTGGCCCGACAAGGCCTGGCCAAAATCATTCTCGTTGCCCGCAATGGCGACACCTTGCAACAGTTCGCCCAGGAGTTACAAACCCTACATCCTCATCTGACCGCCCTTCCCCTACCGTTAGATTTAACCCTTCCCGTGGAAGTCAATACGGCGATCGCCCAAACCTGGCGGGATCAGGGGCCGATCCATCTCCTCGTCAACTGTGCAGGGGTGGCTCACCAAAATCCTTTCCTCCACAGCCGTTTTCCGGAGGTTTACCAAGAAATGTCCTTGAACCTGATGGGACTTTACTGTGTGACCCGTTGTGTCGCCCGCCGGATGGTGTCCCAAAAAGAAGGCACCATTGTGAACGTGTCGAGCCTCATGGGGAAAGTCGCGGCCCCCACCATGGCGACCTATTCCGCGACTAAGTTTGCCATTTTGGGCTTTAGTCAAGCATTGCGGGGGGAGTTGGCCGCCCATAATATCCGGGTGGTTACCCTCCTGCCTACGCTAACGGACACCGACATGACAAAGGGATTACAACGGTTTCGTTGGGTGCGGGCCATGACCGCTGGTCGGGTTGCCCAATGTCTCGTCCAGGGCCTACGGCGCAATCAAACAGAAATCTTGGTGGGCTGGCAGAGTCATCTAGCAGTGTGGTGCCAACGCCTTGCCCCCCAATTACTGGAACGGGTCTTACTGCTGGCAGCGCCCCAATCGGTATAACAGGTCTGATTTGATCTGCATTTAGACTGCCCCACTGCGTCCTCGGCCCTTTGCTAACACCGGTGGGGGCGCAGTCATAACACAAACGAGGGGGGAATTAGTAAACGTGGAAGGAACTGGCCACTGTGTTAAACAAATCCTTCACCCGCTCCCAGCGGCCTTCCGAGGTGGATAAATCAAAGGTAATTAATTTGCCGCGATTGGTGGTGACATTGGCTAAATCATGGCGCTCCACATTCTCCCCCAATAACACTCGATATTCCAGTTCATAGTAGACTTGACCGTCTTCGTCCCGTTCCTCCGCGCTGATCAACTCCGCCCGGCGCTCGCCATTGGCATTGTCATTCACCGTCTTCATAAAGCGGTAGCCCACATCCGTTGGTGTCCCCAAATCCGTCAGGGTTTTATTACTGGGCACATCGCTGATAATCACACTCAAATTTTCATCCCGTTCAATCAAGTCCCGAAAAACCACATCAACCCCAGGGGATGCTCCTTTGACATCAACGCCAATCCAGCCATTGGGATACAAAAATTCGTACCCATCCTTAGTGTCGCTGTAGCGTTGCAAACTCGTAATGCCTACCCCACTACAGGCAGTCAGGGCAAAACTCACCAGGATGACCAATAGGATGACAACGTTAGACAGGGATTTTTTCAGCATGGGGGAGACAGTCAAGGAACAGCAACGGCAAATACTTAGAAAGCATGACACTTCCGTTACCCATTAAACCGTTAATCGCCCATTGATACCAGTAAATATCTAGGCAATACACCCCAAATTCAGGGGATTTTCTCTGGGGGGGCAGGGCGGGCAGGGTCAAAAAAGTTGCTATAGTTAAGCTGGTCAAAATCCCCCGATCGCCCGTTGCTACTGTTCTCAGGTTTTGAATGATGCGTATTCTCGCCCTTGTCCCCGGTGGAATCTCTGAGCAGATCCTATTTTTCCCGACCCTCGCCACCCTCAAGGCCAACTATCCCCAAGCGGTGATTGATGTGATTGTGGAACCGAGGGCCAAATCAGCCTATCGAATCTGTCCCCACGTCAATGAGGTTTTGGCCTTTGACTACCGCGATCGGAATGGCTTAGCTGACTTTTTGAATTTACTGGGCATCATCCGCGATCGGGAATATGAAGCCGCCATCACCAGCGCCCGGCAGTGGTCCATTGAAGTGCTGTTGTGGTTGAACGGTATTCCCCAACGGGTCGGCTATCAAAATTCGGGCAGTTTCTTTTTGTCCGCCGCTGTCCCCTTCAAGCCGGACCAGTATGTGCCGTTTTTGTACCATGACCTAATCCAAGGATTCGGGATTCAAACCCCCTGCCCGCCCATTGCCGTAACGCTCCCCAAAGCGGATATTGCCTGGATGGAAGATACCCAAAAACGCTTAGAGTTGGGCGGTAGTGGTTACGTCGTTCTCAATGGTGGGGCAATTCGTCAACCCGATACCGGCGACTTTCCCTATCCCATCGCCCAATGGCATGAAATTATGGACGATATCCGGGCGAAACAACCGGATTTGAAGATTGTTCTGATTCCTCCGGCGGAAGATACGGGATGGGTTCAGGCGATGCAAGACAGTCATCCGAGCTTAACGGTGGTTCGTCCCAGCGATGTGGGGAAAATGGCCGCTTTGTTAGCGGGGGCGAATTTGGTGATCTGCACGGAAGGGATTCCCCTCCATCTGGCGATCGCCGTGGGGACTTACACCGTTGCCATTTTAGGTAAAACTCCGGCGGCCCAAATTATTCCCCCGGACCAAGAAAAATTTGTTGGTCTGCAAGTTCCCAGCGGTAAGGAAGCGGATGTGAAACCGTCCTTGGTGTTGAAGAAAATTTGGCGTTAAACCTGGGTGGGTTCACGCTGCTCGGCAGCATTTAACTGGGCCAACAACTGGTAACAGTCCGCCACCGATCGCCGTTCCTGTAACGCCTGTTGCAATTGTTGATGGGCTGAACGGTGGGTTTCGAGTAAGGTTTTCGCTTGCAAAAAGGCCCAACTTTCCTTTTGGGGGATGTTAATTTCCGGTAACCCGGCTAAGCGAAAGGTCGTCCGCAGTTGTTGGCGATCGCTCTCTCCCCCTTGGGCATCACCATAGACCACTTTTTCCGCCGCAATGCCCGCCATCCACACCGTTGCCCACCGTTCCAAGGCCTGGGGACGGCGTTGCCACTGTTCACACTGGGTCTGTAACTCACGGGTGTCGAACTGCACCCCCGCCATGCCCGTCTGCCCTTGTTTCAAAACTTCCCAGGGACTCAGGCTGTAATCGGTAATGGCAATGTTGAGGTGGTAGGCCGCCAGGAAATGTCCTGCTTCATGGCAGACAATCCGTTGTCGTTCGGCCTTCGATTGCCAGAGGCTCACAAAAAAGTCTGTCCCACGACCGCCCCAACGGATTTGATCGGCGGTGATAATGCCTAAAACCGTCAGGGTGGTCACGGCCGGAATGGCCGGCGATAGATTGATTATCGGCCCCACCAACGCTGACAACATCATCAAGAAGATGGCGATCGCCACCAGATTTAAACGGGTATCGGACACAGCACCTCCCTCGGTCTTGTCACCATTATGTTCCCACCACTGTAACAAAAATTAATGTCAGCCATAGGAAGGCGGTGACGGGCTTTTCGTTTAGATGTATCGCTCAAACTTGAATCTCGTTCAATCATTTGGTAGGGTGATTGGGCTAAGTTCGGTGGGTGCCGATCCGTCCTTCTTTGTGCGTATTTTTTATTTTAAACTGGGCAAATTCTTCCCATAAAAATCCTGCACCCTAACAGTTATTACCGATAGCAACCCTCCCCAAAGTATGCCTTTGATTGGCCTATTGTTACGACTGTTCATAGACGTATAAATCAAAAACAATGACCACCAGACACCGGATCCAATTCCCCAAAGGGGGCAATGGCTTCAGCCAAGATACCGCGTATTTTTATTTACAACAGGCTGACGGCGATCGCCAAATTCGCTTTCACGACTACCATGAGTTGTACCAAATCCCTGGCTTGTATGAGCAAATTTTTTATGACCGGCTGCATTGCAATTCCCCCCGCAAAGTTGCGTCTATTTTACAATCGGCGATCGAGCAGAATTCCCAACATTATTTATCGGAGTTGCGAGTCCTTGATTTTGGGGCCGGTAACGGCATTATGGGGGAAGAACTCAAGAAATTTGGCATTGCCCGTTTAATCGGAGTTGATATTTTACCCGAAGCCTACGAGGCCACTGTCCGCGATCGCCCGGGAACCTATGATGCCTACTATGTGACCGACTTTTGTCATCTCGAAGAATCAATTCACGAAGAGATTGCCGCCTGGGAACTGAATTGCATGGTGTCGGTGGCCGCTCTGGGATTTGGGGATATTCCCACCGAAGCCTTCATCAAGGCGTTAAATATTGTTACAGAGCAAGGCTGGGTGGCCTTTAATATCAAAGAAACTTTCCTCGATCACACTGACAACACCGGTTTTTCTCGGATTATTCGTGAACTTATTTTTTCCCAATACCTAGACGTTTACCACCTCGAACGGTATCGTCATCGCCTCTCGGTGGATGGCAAACCCTTGTTTTACTACGCCATCGCTGCCCGCAAAAATGCCGATGTGCCCACCGAGTTTGTGCAACAAATCCTCGGTTAACCCTACTAATTGGCTCCCTATTGGGTTTTGACAATTCTTTGGCGTCACCCCACTCTATGGCTGACGCCATTTTTGTTACTTTTTGTAACAAGTTTGTAAAGCTCTATTGCAAGTTCCCCCCTGCACCGGCGATCGCCTACCCCTAAGCAAAAAGACCGTGATAGGATGCGATTCGTACTCGCTCACTGTTTAAAAAAAATTTAGGAGAAACGCTTTGGTATTACGGGTAGCAGTCGTCGGAGGAGGCCCCGCTGGTTCTTCCGCAGCGGAAATTTTAGCAAAAGCCGGAATTGAAACCTACCTGTTTGAGCGTAAGTTAGACAACGCCAAACCCTGCGGTGGCGCAATTCCCCTTTGCATGGTTGATGAGTTTGATCTTCCCCCGGAAATTATCGATCGCCGGGTCAGAAAGATGAAAATGATCTCCCCTTCCAACATTGAGGTCAACATCGGTCAAACCCTCAAAGATGACGAATACATTGGCATGTGTCGCCGGGAAGTCTTGGATGGCTTTTTGCGGGAACGGGCCCACAAACTTGGGACGAATTTAATTAACGGCACGGTGTACAAACTGGATATTCCCCGCAACGATACCGATCCCTACACCCTCCATTACGCCGACCATAGCTCTGGGGGCGCCACCGGGGAAATGAAAACCCTGAAAGTGGATTTGGTAATTGGTGCTGACGGCGCCAACTCCCGCATTGCCAAGGCGATCGATGCCGGGGATTACAACTATGCGATCGCCTTCCAAGAGCGCATTCGTCTGCCGGAAGACAAAATGGCTTACTACGACGAGTTAGCGGAAATGTATGTGGGTGATGACGTGTCCCCCGACTTCTACGCCTGGGTTTTCCCGAAGTATGACCACGTTGCGGTGGGAACGGGAACCATGAAAATCAACAAAGCCAAAATCAAAGATTTACAAGCAGGGATTCGCGCCCGGGCCGCCAAAAAACTAGAAGGCGGTGAAATCATTAAAGTGGAAGCTCACCCTATTCCCGAACATCCCCGTCCCCGTCGGGTTGTTGGTCGGGTGGCCCTTGTAGGCGATGCGGCGGGTACGGTAACCAAATCCTCTGGGGAAGGCATCTATTTTGCCGCCAAATCTGCCCGGATGTGTGCGGAAACCATTGTCGCCACCAGCAATAATGGTCAACGGGTTCCCACCGAAGCAGACCTGAAAACCTACATCAAAGAATGGGATAAGCGCTACGGCATGACCTATCTGGTGTTGGATATCCTGCAACGGGTCTTCTACCGCACCGATGCCACCCGGGAAGCTTTCGTGGAAATGTGTTCTGACATTGACGTCCAAAAGTTAACCTTTGATAGTTATCTGTACAAAACCGTTGTCCCGGCGAACCCGTTGGTACAAATGAAGATTACGGCGAAAACCATTGGTAGCTTGCTCCGGGGCAACGCCTTAGCGCCGTAGGTGGGATTGGACTTTCCATAATTTGCTCTTAATATCTATTTGGGGTGGGCGTTAGTCCACCTTTTTTGTTTTTGGTTGTTCACACACTCGCTGTTCCCGTGAACCGCAATCCCTAAAATTTCCCCATTAAATGCTGGAGAAAATAGGGAATCACCTGAAATTGATTTTGGTATAACTCCCTCAAGGTAATGGGGGCTTCGGGGGGAATCATGCCCGATTGATATTGCAGGACAATTAAGGCATTCCAGCCAATCAAAAATAGGGTGATGCCCAAGCCCCACTTTTGCCAAGATGTTCCGGGTCGGTAGTCCCATAACGCCGCTAAACCAAACACAAATGCCAAGGTGCAATTAGCAAACATTCTGCCCCCTACGCTGGCCCCCTGCCACCAACACCACCAGGCAGCAATAAAATAAACCTGGGCGAAAAACCCTATTAGTAAGGCACTGTTTAAGCGGGGAAATTGCCGCCAGGTTAGCCCTAAACCAAGAATCCCTAGCAACGTTAACGGATGCCAAATAAATAAGCCCCGATGGCCAGAAAATAACACTTGCCACAAAGCCGGCTGAAACCAATGAAAACTACCGCTACTACCAGAGGCTTTACCCTCTTCTAAATAGGGGATTTTTTCCAGTCCGCCATATTGCCAGAGATAAATTAATATTTGGGGTAGTTGCATTAAACAAGCAACGCCAATTAAGACCAAGAGCGATCGCCAAAGGAACCGGTTTCGTAGGGACTGGAAGGAAACTGGGGGTAACGGTTCCAGGGACGATAATGACGCGGGCGTTTCAAACCCCAACACCGCAATTAATAGGGGCACTAACACAAATAAAACATCCTGGGGACGCACCCAGGCCGCCATCCCCAGGGTGATCCCTAGCGCCCCTTGCCAGCGCCAATCTTTTTGCCAGGGTCGGGTGAAAATTCCGGTTAAAAAGAGGGCAATTAAAAAGGCTGAAACCGCATGGGACATGGACACTTCAATCAACAGGTAATAGCTAAGGGGGGAGCCAAACCAAACCCCACCCACGGCTAATATGCAGGCTGTCCGGGAAAAGTAACGCCGCGCCAGGTGATAACTTAAAACTAGGCTCGCAATGCCAAAAAAAATACTGCCGAGGCAATAGCTGAGTTCATAGGGCCAAGAGAGACCATTGACCGGTAAAGCCGGGTTAACTAAGTGAACAACCAGGGCGAATATATGGCCAACAACGAAAAACGGTAAGAGAACAATGCCCAATCCCAACGTGTATTTGCTGTATTCCGGAATGGGGCCAAACACCCGGGCACTGCCCCTAAACTGCGCCGCTGTATCGGCATAATATTGATATTCGTTGTTAACCCGTAAATCCCCATCAAATAACAGCGATCGCAAGGGCGTATAGTATCCCAAACCGTCGCCATACACCCCAAACCCTGTCACCACAAATTTCAACAAAAAAATGGCTACCGTAACGGCGATCGCCATTGAAAAAATCCAGGGCCAATGGCTTTCTTTGGTCAAAGTATTGAGTAGTTTACCGATCACAATGTTGCCCTAGTCCAACTCAAAGGTTTCTTGCCATTGTTCCCGTTCGTGCCATTGGGGTTGTTTCGTTTTTGCTAACACAACATTTTCAATCACTAAATAATCCATTTCCGTCCGCATAAAACAACGATAGGCATCGATGGGGGTACAGACAATGGGTTCCCCCCGCACATTAAAAGAGGTATTAACTAACACCCCACACCCGGTTAACTGTTCAAACTGTTGGAGTAATTGGTAATAGCGGGGGTTAGTATCCCGATGAACGGTCTGAATCCTGGCGGAGTTATCCACATGGGTAATGGCGGGGAGTTGGGAACGGGGAATTTTCAACTTTTCAATGCCAAACAATTCCTGTTGCGCCGGGGTTAAGGGAATGCGTAAGGGCTCCTGCACATCCGCCACAATCAACATATAGGGACTGGCCTGTTCCAACTCAAAATAGTCGCTCACTTTCTCGGCGAGGACCGACGGCGCAAAGGGACGAAACGACTCTCGGTATTTAATTTTTAAATTCATCACCGATTGCATCTCGGGATTACGGGGATCGCCAATAATCGATCGTCCGCCGAGGGCCCGGGGACCAAACTCCATCCGTCCCTGGAACCAGCCCACCACATTCCCCGCCGCAATGAGTTTAGCAACATGATCAAATAAGTCGGGATCGGGGATAGTGTCATACACCGCCGGTTGATCGAGAGCGTTTGTTAAATAGTCCTCAATTTCCCCATTGCGATAGCTGGGGCCTAGATAACTGCCCTGCATGGCATCGGGGTGTTGCGGATGACGCTCATGTTGCAAATAGTCATACCAAACGGATAATGCGGCCCCGATCGCCCCGCCGGCATCCCCGGCCGCAGGTTGAATCCAAATATTTTTTGCCTTGCCTTCCCGCAATAAGCGGCCATTGGCGACACAGTTCAACGCCACCCCTCCAGCTAAACAGAGATTGTCCGTTTCCAACTCCTCACACACCGTATTGCCCAACCGTAGGACCACGTCCTCCGTCACTGCTTGGATCGATGCGGCAATATCCATCTCCCGCTGGGTTAACTGACTTTCCGGCGATCGCCGGGGGGCACCGAATAAATCAGCAAATTTTTGATTGGTCATGGTCAGCCCCGTGGCGTAATTAAAATACGCCATGTTGAGGCGAAAGGTGCCATCGGCTTTTAAATCGATTAAATGATCGAGGATTAAATTGACATACTTCGGCTCACCGTAGGGGGCTAACCCCATCAATTTATATTCCCCAGAATTGACCTTAAAGCCGGTGTAGTAGGTAAACGCTGAATAGAGTAACCCCAGGGAATGGGGAAAATGAATCTCCCAATGGGGTAGCAACTGATTGCCATTCCCCGACCAGAGAGAGGTGGTGGCCCATTCTCCGACCCCATCCATGCACAACACCGCCGCCTGATCAAAGGGACTGGGGAAAAAAGCCGACGCCGCGTGGGACTGGTGATGCTCATTGAATAGCAATGGCGGTAAATCTTTGGTTTTACAATCAGCCAACTGGGCCAAGGCCTTTTTGAGGACAGTTTTTAAATACAGCTTTTCCTGTAGCCAACTCGACATCGCCGCAATAAACGAGGTCAATCCCCGGGGGGCAAAGGCTAAGTAGGTTTCGAGCAACCGTTCAAAGGTCACCAAGGGTTTTTCATAGAAGACAATGTAATCAACCGCCTGTAACGGAATGTTGGCTTCCGTCAACCCATAGGCGATCGCCTTTTCAGGGAACGCCGCATCATGTTTTTTGCGGGTAAACCGTTCTTCCTGGGCCGCCGCAACGATTACCCCGTCTTTCACCAAAGCTGCGGCACTGTCATGGTAATAAGCAGAAATGCCAAGAATATAGGTCACTGTCCTTGTCCTGAAACCCTGAATGGATGAGCCAATGACCCCATATCATAACAACTGGGGGAAACCAGCGGTTATCCAGCAGTGATAATATACATTGCAGTTTCATCTGCAATTTTCCCTATCCGGCGTTCCCTAATTCCCTATGTTTCACCGTCTTCCTTCCGTCTCGGCTGTAGCTATCTGTGGCATCCTTGGTTTCACTGTGTCTTGCCCCCCCGTCTTTGCCCAAGGGAATGCGGTGATCGAAATGGAAGAAGTCACCATCGAAGAAGGGGTGGGCGTCAATAACGCGGATGATGCCAGTGAATTACGCCCCTTGAACCAAGACAGTAGTTTTTTAAGTGTGGCGGGAGGACGGCGCTTGATGGCGGAGGCGAACAGTGCCATCAATCAAGAACAGTATGATCTGGCGTTAGAAAAACTTCAACAAGCCCGTAAAGTGTTCAACCAGCTATCTAATTTTCATTTGCAACTGGCCAATAGTTTGTCCGGCATTAGTACGCCCCTGTTTGAAGAACAACGCTTGGCCGCCCTAGAAACAGGACAGTTGAGAGATGAGGCGACCTACCGTTTGGCGTTGGTGCATCGCGCTAAAAATGAAGCAGAACTGGCGGTGCCCTTGTTAATTCAAATTATTCGTTCCCAAAACCCGACCACGGATTTGGGGCGTAAATCCTATCAGCAACTATACGAATTGGGATTCGTAGCTTCGCCATTTACCGAATCTAGTCCGGCGGGATCCGATGCAGCCCCCCGCAACCCTGTGGTTAATTAGCCCCGGGTCTGGGGATCTGTTTGGGTTACATTAAACACTGTTGCCTTTTTTGTTCATCAGTCTTGTTAAATTGCCATGATCAGTCTTGACCAAGTTAAACAGCAAATTCAAACGGCGTTACCGGATGCAGAAGTGATGGTCAATGACCTCGGGGGAGGGGATCACCTGGAAGCCGTGGTGGTTTCAGCGTCCTTTGTTGACCAATCGCGGGTTAAGCAACATCAAATGGTCTACGGGGCGTTAAAAGATGCCCTCGCCACAGAGGCAATCCATGCCCTGGCCCTCAAGACCTTTACCCCCGATGCCTGGGAGTCTGCTCAGCAAGCGGTTTAGAGAAATCCGGTAAATTTTTTTCGCTCCCCCCTCCCCTCCCTTTCCTGAACGGCGATCGCCAAGGGGGGAGCATACTTAAACAACCGATGAGTTGTTAAACTAGGTAAACTCATAACGGTAATCTAACCACTGTCCTTGGGAGAGATAATTCAAATGACCCCTGAAACCAAAGCTAAAATTGAGCAATTAGTCACCAGCAACAAAATTATGGTGTTTATGAAGGGCAACAAACTCATGCCCCAATGTGGATTTTCTAACAATGTGGTGCAAATCCTCAATATGCTGGGGGTTCCCTTTGAAACCTTTGATGTCCTGTCGGATCAAGACATTCGGCAAAGCATCAAGGACTATTCCAATTGGCCGACCATTCCCCAGGTCTATGTCAATGGCGAATTTGTTGGCGGCTCCGACATTATGATTGAGCTATACCAAAATGGGGAATTGCAAGAAATGTTGGAAGTAGCCTTGGCTTCCTAACCATTGTTCCCCTGGGGTCTCTCACTCTGGCGAGGGAGGGAGATTAGGGTATAATTTTCCTGGCTTGGGGGAATTGTTTGCTTAGAATAATTCACCCCTACCCGTCTGTCTGTTCAATGCGATTCACCCATCTTCACTAATTCTTATGGCACAAGGTAAAGGCAAAGGCTTCGGATTTGGTCTCGGTAAAATCAAAGAACTCCAAGAAGCATTTCAAAAAGCACAACAGGTTCAAGAAGGGGCGAAACTGCTCCAAGAAGAACTGGAAAGAATGGAAATCGCAGGGCAAAGTGACGATGGATTGGTCACGGTGCTCATGAGCGGGAACCAAGAACCCCTAGGCATTCAAATTGATCCGGCGGCGATGGAAAAAGGGGCGGAGGGCTTAGCTGATTCGATCACAGAAGCCATGAAAGCGGCCTATGCTGAATCCACCGAAACCATGCGCTCTAAAATGGAAGAGTTAACCAGCGGTCTGAATCTACCCGGTATGTAATGCCGTTGGCCGCTTTGCCCCCATTTGGAGAGGGACTCGTGACCCGTATTTTAAAGCTCTCGCAACTCACTGCCCCAGAACTCACTCAACTCAAACGTCGATCAGAGCAAAATATCGACCAAGCCCTGGCGATCGCCAAGGACGTGATTGAGAAAGTCAAAACCGAGGGGGATGCGGGGGTTTTGCATTACAGTCGCCAGTTCGATTTTGCGGGGGCAACGGCAGCTAACCTACGGGTCAGCGAGGCGGAATTTGAGGAAGCGGAAACGTTAGTCGATCCCCAACTACGGCGGGCGGTGGAACACGCTTTTCGTAACATTGAAAAGGTTCACGCCGGGCAGATGCCGCCCCCCATGCACCTAGGGGAAATTGAGCCGGGGGTATTTGCCGGGGAAAAAATCACCCCCTTACCCTCCGTTGGCCTATACGTACCGAGGGGCAAAGGAGCTTTCCCGTCCATGATGTTGATGTTGGCGGTGCCGGCCCGGGTCGCAGGGGTTAAAAAGATTGTGGTGTGTACTCCCCCTGATAAGGACGGAAAAGTAGAGCCGGTGTCCCTGGTGGCCGCCCGCCTAGCGGGAGTAACAGAGGTTTATAAATTGGGCGGTGTGCAAGCCCTCGCGGCGATCGCCTATGGCACCGAAACCGTTTCTAAAGTGGATAAATTAATTGGTCCCTGTAGTATTTACGGCGCGGCGGCAAAACGTCTACTGTCCGGCATTGTGGACGTGGGCTTACCCGCCGGGCCTAGCGAGTCCATTGTGTTGGCGGATGACACCACCGATCCCCGTTTAGCGGCATTGGATTTGTTAATCGAAGCGGAACATGGGTCGGATTCGGCGGCGTTATTGGTCACCCATAGCGAAACCGTTGCCCAGCAAGCCCTCCAACATTTAAACCATTACTTAGACCAGCTTCCCCCCTGGCGTAAACAATTCTGTGAAGCGGGGTTAAGTTCCTACGGCGGCATTTTACTCACCGATAGTTTGCAGTCCTCGTTGGATTTCATTAACGACTACGCCCCGGAACACCTAGAAGTGTTAGTGGCAGACCCCTTCCGTCTGCTTGGCAAAATTGACAACGCCGGGGAAATTTTATTGGGAACCCATACCCCCTCCTCCGCCGCCACCTACGCCATCGGGGTGAATGCCGTGTTACCCACGGGGGGATTTGCCCGTTCTTATTCCGCCGTATCGGTGTTTGATTTCCTTAAACGGTCTACCCTGGCCTATTTAACCCCCGAAGGCTTTGACCACGTCAAAGAGACGGTCACGACGTTAGCGGATTACGAAGATTTTCCTGCCCACGCCCTGGCCATTCGGGAACGCGGGTAAACCGTTCACCCCAACGCCGTTTCCATTTCTCGGTCAAAGTAATGGAGCCGGTGGGCATCAAACAGAAACGTTAAAGCGTCCTGGGCTTTTATGGTTACCCGTGGATCAATGCGGGCCACAAATTCCGTTCCCGCTGCCGTTTCACAGTAAACAATTAATTCATTGCCCATCATTTCCACTAATTTAACCGTCGCCGGGAGTTCGATGGGTTCAATATCCGGGGGCAAATGTTGGGGATGGTAAATATTTTCGGGACGAATACCCAGGGTGAGGGGGCGATCGCCGTGTTCCGGGGGCCATGCTAAGGGTAAGGGAGCGTTATCCAAATTTAGCAATGTTTCACCGTCTTTCGTTACCCGTTCCACCTCAAAGAAATTCATCGCCGGACTACCGATAAATCCCGCCACAAATTTGTTGGCAGGGCGATTATACAAATTACTGGGGCTATCCACCTGTTGCAAAACGCCGTCCTTCATCACTGCAATGCGATCGCCCATGGTCATGGCTTCCACTTGATCGTGGGTGACGTAAATAAAGGTGGTGGCGAGGTCGTCGTGGAGTTTACTGATTTCCTTGCGGGCCTGCACCCGTAACTTGGCATCCAGATTGGATAGGGGTTCATCCATTAAAAACACCGCTGGTTTACGGACGATCGCCCGACCGACGGCCACCCGTTGCCGTTGTCCCCCGGATAATTCTTTAGGCTTGCGGTGCAATAATTTTTCAATGCCTAACTGGGCCGCTGCGCTGTGAACCCGTTGCTGGATTTCCTGTTTGGACTTACCTTGCAGGTCCAAGCTAAAGGCCATATTTTCAAACACACTCATGTGGGGATACAACGCATAGGACTGAAAAACCATAGCAATGTCCCGATCCTTGGGGGATAACTCATTCACCCGGCGATCGCCGATGCAAATTTGTCCGCTGGTAATGGATTCCAACCCCGCCAGTAACCGTAATGAGGTGGTTTTCCCGCAACCCGACGGCCCCACAAAGACTAAAAATTCCCCGTCGGCTATTTCTAAATTGAGGTTATTGACGGCAACATAATCATCAAATTGTTTGGTTACTTGTTCAAAATTGACGCTAGCCATAAAAAAGTCTCAAAATTATCAGTTACAGACCACCTGACGCCGGTGTAATGCCCATTGAAAGGGGATCTTCCACCAATTCCCTACAGATCCTGTCCAAATCCTGAATGATCAATTAATGTTCAGTTTGGACCAGAGTTCAGCAAAAGGCATCCTGTTCAAGGGAGCATTGATGATGATGCAAGTTCATAAATTCGTATCCGTTGATGATTGGCAACAGTCCTAGCATGGAGGATAGCGGGGAATTGATCAAACGTTGGTCACAGGGCTGATGTCGGTCTAGGCTAAAATTTAGGGCCAATCAGCTAAATTTAATCCTGTTTTACCCGAGCGGATTTCCCTAAAATAAATGGAGGCTGAGAACATTGCCCTGCATTTACTGAAGGTGGACATTGGGGATATGGACAAGAATCAACTCTCGGAACGGGATATTTGCACCAAGTTCATAACTCCGGCCCTAGAAAAAGCGGGGTGGAATGTGCAAACGCAAATTAGGGAAGAGTTTTCCCTCACCGATGGGCGAATCATTGTGCGGGGGCATCTCCACACCAGGGCGAAGAATAAGCGAGCGGATTATGTCTTGTTTTATAAGCCCGGTATCCCGATCGCCGTTTTGGAAGCCAAGGATAATAACCACACGGTTGGGGATGGTATTCAACAGGCATTGGGCTATGCTGAATTGTTGCAAGTGCCTTTTGTGTTCAGTTCCAACGGCGATCGCCTGCTGTTCCACAACAAGATCAACACCGATGGGATTTTAGAAAAGGAATTAGAATTTGAGGCTATGCCCTCCCCCGATACCCTGTGGCGCTGGTGGTCAGATCATCAGGGATTCACGGAAGACCAGACAAAAATTATCACCCAGGACTATTACAGCGACGGCAGTAGCAAAACCCCCCGTTATTACCAACTACTAGCCATTAACAAAACCATTGAGGCGATCGCTAGGGGTCAGAACCGGATTTTATTGGTGATGGCCACCGGAACGGGCAAAACCTTTACTGCATTTCAGATTATTTGGCGGCTGTGGAAGTCGAAAACCAAAAAGCGGATCTTGTTTTTAGCAGATCGGAATATCTTGGTGGATCAGACCATGACCAATGACTTTAAGCCCTTTGGTTCTGCCATGACCAAGATTAAAAAACGACAGGCGGATAAGTCCTATGAAATTTATCTTTGTCTCTATCAAGCGGTCACTGGCAACGAAGCCGAGAAAAATATTTATAAGCAATTTAGCCCCCAATTTTTTGATCTGATTGTGATTGATGAATGCCACCGGGGCAGCGCCTCAGAGGATTCCGCTTGGCGCAGTATTTTGGAATATTTTTCTGGGGCAACTCAAATTGGACTAACGGCAACCCCAAAAGAAACGAAAGATGTTTCTAATATTGATTACTTCGGCGAGCCGATTTACACCTATTCCCTCCGCCAAGGCATTAATGACGGGTTTCTTGCTCCCTATAAAGTGATTCGCATTGATATTGACAAAGATGTCTCTGGCTGGCGACCCCATAAGGGTATGAAGGATAAATACGGGCAAGAAATTGAAGACCGAGTCTATAACCAGCGAGACTTTGATAAAGTTCTTATTCTCAATCGACGCACAGATTTGGTGGCGGCAAAAATTACCGAATATTTAAAAGCAACTAATCGCTTTGATAAAGTAATTGTATTTTGTGAAAATATTGATCACGCCAGACGAATGCGGCAAGCATTAATCAATGCAAATAGCGATTTAGCAGCCGAAAATCATAAATATGTCATGCAAATCACTGGGGATAATAAGGAAGGTAAAGCCGAATTAGATAACTTTATTTTTCCTGAAAGTGTTTACCCCGTCATCGTCACCACCTCTAAATTGATGACCACTGGGGTTGATGCCAAAACCTGCAAGTTAATTGTCTTGGATCAGCGCATCCAGTCCATGACGGAGTTTAAGCAAATTATCGGGCGGGGTACCCGTATTGATGAAGACTACGGCAAGTTGTCCTTTACGATCATGGATTTTAAACAGGCGACGAAACTGTTTGCTGACCCAGATTTCGACGGCGATCCGGTACAAGTTTATGAACCGGGAGAAGATGACCCCGTTGTGCCCCCCGAGAATATGGGAGATGGGGAAGAACAGGATCAAGAAATAGAAAGTGACGATGAATTTCCGCCGGATGATGAAGGAAGTGAAACGGGTGATGGAGGTGACATTCCTCCTGAACCAAAGTTCAAATATGTCGTGGATAATGTCAAAGTCAGCGTGGCATCGGAACGGGTGCAATATTATGACGCCGAGGGAAAGTTAATCACGGAATCTCTCAAGGATTACACC
>JAYKHU010000019.1:0-6940 GCA_035285105.1 Synechocystis sp. | reverse complement strand
GCTTCCACTTCCTTGGCCCCGATGATCGCCATGACGGGAATTTTTTGCTTTTCCGCATTACGAACCATCTTCCCGAGCCGTTCCCCACTGTTATCCACTTCCGCCCGGAGACCGAGGGCCTGCATTTGTTGGGCCACCGATTGGGCAAAGGGTAAGAATTCGTCACTCACCGCCAATAACCGCACTTGGATCGGGGCTAACCAGAGGGGGAAATCCCCGGCATATTCTTCGATCAAAATGCCGATGAGCCGTTCCAAAGACCCAAAGGGGGCGCGGTGAATCATCACCGGCCGTTGGCGGGAACCGTCGGGGGCCGTGTATTCCAAATCAAATCGCTCCGGTAGGTTGTAATCCACCTGCACCGTGCCCAACTGCCATTCCCGTTCCAGGGCATCTTGGAAAATAAAGTCTAACTTAGGCCCATAAAATGCCGCTTCCCCGGGGGCTTCAAAGTAATCCATTTGCAATTCCTGCACCGATCGCCGGATCGCCCCTTGGGCTTTTTCCCAGGCCTCATCGGAGCCAATGTATTTGTCGGATTCCGGATCCCGGAAGGAGAGGCGGGCTTTAAAGTTTTTCAGTTGCAGGCTTTTGAACACGGTCAAAATTAAATCCACCACGCTCAAAAATTCCGCATCTAACTGTTCCGGGGTAACAAATAAATGGGAGTCATCCACCGTAAAGCCCCGCACCCGGGTCAAGCCGCCCAATTCCCCCGATTGTTCATAGCGATAAACAGTACCGAATTCCGCCAACCGTAACGGTAAATCCCGGTAGGAGCGCAACTCGCTTTTATAAATTTGGATATGAAACGGGCAGTTCATCGGTTTCAGCACAAACCCCAATTCCTGACTCGCGTCTTCGGGGGTTTCCGCCATCATCGGAAACATATCTTCCTGGTACTTTTGCCAGTGCCCCGACTGTTTAAATAAGTCCACCCGGGCAATGTGGGGGGTCACCACGGGTAAATAGCCCCGCTTAATTTGTTCCTGCTTAAGAAAATCTTCCAACAGCGTCCGAATAATCGTTCCTTTCGGTGTCCACAACGGTAAACCCGGCCCCACAGGGTCAGAAAAAATGAACAAACCCAATTCCTTGCCCAATTTCCGGTGATCCCGTTTCAACGCCTCTTCTTTGCGTCGTTGATATTCCGCCAGTTGCTCCGGAGTTTCCCAGGCTGTGCCATAAATCCGTTGCAGTTGGGCATTGTTGGCATCCCCCCGCCAGTAAGCGCCAGCCACACTTTCCAGGGCGATCGCCTTGGGGTTGATGTCCCCAGTGGTTTCTAGGTGAGGCCCCGCACAGAGATCCCACCATTGATCGCTCAAATGGTAAAGGGTAATGGGTTCTTGGATGCTGTCGAGGATTTCCAGTTTGTAAGGTTCGTGGATCGCTTCAATCCGTTGCTTCGCTTCTTCTCGACTCACCTCTTCCCGAATCACCGGCAATTTTTTATTGATGATTTTGATCATCTCTTTTTTAATTGCCTTCAGGTCCGCCTCGGTGAAGGGTTCCGCCACATCAAAATCGTAGTAAAACCCCGTTTCTGTCCACGGGCCAATGGTTACTTGGGCCTTGGGAAACAGTTTTTGCACTGCCATGGCCATAACGTGGGACGCCGTATGGCGGATTTTCTTGAGCTGTTCCGACTCACTGGTGCGGGGCAGGGCGATGGGATTAGAAGAAACGGCGGGGTTAGCCATGGAGTTGTTTACAAAAATCAGGTCAATTTTCAGGATCAGCGTCTCCTATCATAGGCAATTCCCGGTGCTCTGTTAACTGAGTCCCAGCAATGATGAGGCATTCCCCGAAAACTGATGGATTCAATATACTGGGAGGATGCAAATTGCTCCCTCAGCGATATCGCTGCAACGTCGATGGTTACTTCTGTTACGCCTATCTCCCTTTATTCTGATTTTGGGACGGTGGCTCCCTTGAAATCCACAGTGGCATTGCATGGATCGCTAGCTGTATCGGCATGATGCTCCCATGCAATCATTGACTTCACCGCACGATAACAACTACAGGCCTGGGCCTCCAATCCCTCGGGATCCACAATCAGAATTTCGCCCCGTCGGTAGGAAATACACCCCGTTTCTTGTAATTTAACGGCTGCTTCTGTAATGCTAGCGCGGCGGACACCGAATCGTTGGGCGATATAGGGCTGGGTTAATAGGAGCCGTTTCCCCTCAATACGGTCATAAATGGACAATAACCACCGGGCCAGTTGTGGCTGGATTTTGTGATGGGATTTACAAGCAACATTTTGGGTCAGGTTTTTGAGTCTGATGTGGGTGTAGGCTAGGAGTTGATCTTTTAAGGCCCCTGGACGGTGAACTTCTGTGTCAAAAACCGTTTTTTGAATGCGGAGTGCAGCCCCTGCAACCAAAACGACGGTTTGGTTATTAGCATCCATATTACCCAGAAACGCCGATAGACCGACTAAACCCTCATTGCCAATTAACAAGACTTCGCTGAGGGATGAATCCTGGGCACCAGAACTGAGTGACACCACTGACTGTAAGGGAAAATAAACGTAGTCAATGGGCTGACCTGAGAGATCCAGGATTTGCTGAAAGTGTAAGTTGACGAGTTCCAGGTTCTCAAATAGTATTGGGTATTCTGTCTCAGGGATAATACTTAGAATTCGATTTTGATTAGTATAAGAAGAAGCTAACATTTCACATCCAGGTTACGTATAGGTTAAGAAGGGCATTTAAAACGGTGGTAATAATTAATATTAATAGAGTCAAGGGGATAAAATGGCTGAAATTCGCTTTTGTCGTATTATGATCTTCTAGTACCAAGAAAATAATTAAATGTTGTGAGGAGACTAATTGCCCTGTCAAGGAAATCACGTATTCATAAAACCATTTAGCAAAAAATAAAGCAAGTACTGTTAACTTTCTCAGTAACAGAGGTGTGTATTGAACATAACATAGCCACTGAATTTCGGTGTTCATCTTCCCCCTGGGTTCAACAAAAAAAATGCAGATAGATAGATAGATAGATAGATAGATAGATGATTTCTGCATCCCAATTTGCCAATTTCAGATAAAAAAGGCGTTTAATCTCCTCGATTTTGATTCAGCCAGCCAGGGCGGTAGAATAGACAGACTGTGCTCCTCAACGTCGCGCCGAATTATGAAAAATCAAAATACTGTCCTGGCTAAACCCCAGCCATTCTTCAAATCCCTGCTGATTCTTGGGGGCAGTAGCATCGCCCTAACCTTGGCGATCGCCGCTATCCATCTTGGCCAAGCAACTTGGCAAACCCTGCGCCATTGGGGTCAGTGGACGCGGATCACCCACGAGGCCCCTCAGACGGATTGGGCAACGGTGGTAGTGCAGCAAATTCGGGGGGTCAGTGAGTTAACCACCACCATTTTTGCCATGGAAACCGTTGTGCCCACCAGCCAAGCACGGCAATGGGGCAATGTGGTATTGGGACGGACAGAACTTTTATATATCGGCTACGGGGAGGTGCGGGCCGGCATTAATTTACGGGATATCACCACAGCGGCCGTTCAACAAACTGGCGATCGCCTGACGGTAACCTTGCCGCCGCCGCAAATCTTGGATAAAAAAATCGATGTCGGGCGATCGCGGATTTACGATTACGATCGGGGCTTCCTCAACCTCGGCCCGGATACCGCTCCCCAACTCCAAGCCTTTGCCCAACGAGAAACGTTAAAAAAAATTGTCGCGGCCGCCTGTGACCAAGGAATTTTAGCCCAGGCAAACAATCAGGCTGAGACCGCCCTGAAAGGATTACTCGATGCCACGGGGTCGCTGGATATTGTGATCAAAACCACCTCTCCGTCCCACTGTCAGGGATAGCTTTACCACAACGGGGCCAAGGCCCTTCTCCGGTCGTCGTGACGTAAACTGTGGAGTAAGGAGAGCATTAATTATTAAACTAATGGTTACATTACTAAGGGAGATTAGTCGTTATCCCAGGATTCCGCCGCCAAAAGATCACCAATTTGATCCCGTAATAGATAATCGTTCCGCTCTAATTCGCATTCTACCCCCACCCATTGACGGGCTGGAATATACTGACAGAGGACGTAAATAGGCTGGTGACGGCTGACAATCCCCCGCTCCACCAACTGACGAGCTTCATCCTTGAGGGTATCGATGTTGTAATCAAAGGAAGGTAAGGGAGTTAACGTTGCAGTAGTCATAAAAGCCACCAAGAATGGGTATCAAAACCTTTCTACAACTATAGTCTAACCCTGGATGCAAAGAAAGAGAATGGTTGCTGTATCCTTCATTACATTTCATTAACTCCCCCGATAATGTCCAGTGCAAAGAAGTTAACGAAATATTAACCAACCTAGACTCGGGGCTTTGCTCCCCCAATGCAGTAAGCTCGCCACAACACGATATACTCAATGGCGACGATAAGGACAGTAAGCCATTATGGTTGCGGTTGCAGTATTAGCGGCGGGTAAGGGTACTCGCATGAAGTCTGACCTCCCCAAGGTGCTTCACCAGTTGGGCGGCTACAGCTTGGTGGAGCGGGTGTTAGAAAGTTGTCGCCCCCTGGGACCCGATCGCCAAATCTTAATTGTGGGCTATCAAGCGGCGGCGGTGGAAGCGGCTTTTAGTCACCGGACTGACGTTGAATTTGTGGAACAACGGGAACAATTAGGGACGGGCCATGCCATTCAACAGCTTTTACCCCATCTGCAAGGCTATGGGGGAGATTTACTGGTTCTCAATGGCGACGCCCCCCTGCTGCGCCCCGAAACCTTAGAGAATTTGCTGGCGATCCATCAACAACACAAAAATGCCGCCACGTTACTCACCGCCCATCTGCCTAATCCGAAAGGCTATGGCCGGGTTTTTTGCACCGGGGATAACCTCGTTACTCAGATTGTGGAAGACCGGGATTGTAACGCAGCCCAGCGTCAAAACCATCGGGTCAACGGCGGTATCTACTGTTTCCACTGGCCAAGCCTGGCGGCGGCCCTGCCCAAACTCTCCGCCAATAATGATCAACAGGAATATTACTTAACCGAAGTGGTGGATTACCTGGAACAAGTAATGGCGGTGGATGCGGCGGATTACCTGGAGATTAACGGGATCAACGACCGCAAGCAATTGGCCGCCGCTAACGATATCCTGCAAAGTCGGATTAAAGATGATTGGATGGCCAAGGGCATTACCCTGATTAATCCGGATAGCATTACCATCGACGACACGGTTGTCCTAGAAGCAGATGTGATTATTGAACCGAATAGCCACCTACGGGGGAAAACGGTGATTGGTCGCGGCAGTCGCATTGGCCCCGGCAGTTTAGTGGAGGATAGTCAAATTGGGGAAGCGGTCTCTATTTTCTACTCCGTCGTGACCCAAAGCACCATCGCCGATCACTGTCGCATTGGCCCCTACAGTCACATTCGTGGGCAAGCTGCGGTTAAGGCTGGGTGTCGCATCGGCAATTTTGTTGAAGTGAAGAAATCAGATATTGGCGAAAAATCCAATGTGGCCCACCTCAGTTACCTCGGGGATGCCCAACTCGGCGATCGGGTCAATGTGGGGGCCGGAACTATCACCGCCAATTATGACGGGGTCAGTAAGCACCAAACGGTCATTGGTAGCGGCACCAAAACCGGGGCGAATAGCGTTTTTGTGGCCCCAGTTACCGTCGGCGATGGTGTCACCGTTGCGGCGGGATCGGTGATCACCCATGATGTGCCGGATAACGCCTTGGCGATCGCCCGCCCCCGTCAACGCACCATTGATAATTGGCAGGTCAACTCTTCCCAGCAATCCGGTCAATCCTAAACACCTACTATGCTTACCATTGCCTTACCCAAGGGGTCACTACTGCGGGACAGTATCGAACGCTTTCAACAGATTGGCCTGGATTTTTCTACCCTATTAGATCCCAAAAATCGTCAGTTACAAGCCATTGATCCCACCCACACCGCCAAAGCATTGTTGGTGAGGGCCTGGGATGTGCCGGTGTATGTGGAATACGGTCAAGCCCAACTGGGCATTGTCGGCTATGACGTGTTGCGGGAAAAAAAGCCAGCGGTGGCCCATCTAGCGGATCTTCAGTTTGGGGGATGTCGGTTGTCCGTGGCGGTTCCCCAGAATAGCCCCTATCGCCGATCCGTTGACTTACCTCCCCACGGCAAAGTGGCGTCCAAATTTGTCCAATGTGCGGTGGAACATTTCCGGCGTTTGGATTTACCCGTGGAAATCATTCCCCTATCCGGCTCGGTGGAATTGGGCCCGATTACCGGCATGTCCGAGGCGATCGTGGATTTGGTTTCGACGGGGCGCACCCTGAAAGAAAATGGTCTGATTGAGATTGAAGTGCTGTTTGAGAGTAGCGCCCGCCTCATTGCCCACCCCCTGAGTTACCGCACCAATGCCGATCGCCTTTTAGATTGGCTGGAAAAATTACGCGGAGAGTCCCCCCTGACACCTTAGTCCCTGCCGGGTCTATCGTGATCCGCAAAAATCCCCCTACGTCACGCAATCATTGCCATTCCCCTTCGGTACGGGTCCCTCCGCATTGGCAAATTTTACATTTTGTTAAGCATTGAGGTGGCATCTTGCCTAGCTTTCCTTTACAATTATTAAAGTTAAGAAAAATTAAGATTTCCCGGCTTTCTCTCATTTTTGGCTGCGCCCCCGGGCCATTCAGTCATGACGGTGATCGGGAAAGTGAACTTTTCTTTATGTAATTATTATTTTGGAGATTTGCGCCATGACTATCGCAGTCGGACGCGCCCCAGTCGAAAGAGGATGGTTTGACGCCCTCGATGACTGGTTAAAGCGTGATCGTTTCGTTTTTATTGGTTGGTCTGGATTACTTTTGTTCCCCTGTGCCTTCATGGCCCTCGGTGGCTGGTTAACCGGCACCACCTTTGTTACTTCCTGGTACACCCACGGTTTGGCGAGTTCCTACCTAGAAGGG
>JAYKHU010000018.1:0-11408 GCA_035285105.1 Synechocystis sp. | reverse complement strand
TTGAACCGACAGTCCGTCATCTGCTCCCAAAACGCCCTAACAGAAAGAGGGTAGGCGAGGCTGCGATCATGCAACACCTTTCCCCCCTCAATACATTGCCCCAAGGTCAATCGTTCGAGACCCCGGCGCACAGTTTCGACTTCTGGCAGTTCTGGCACAGGTTAATTGGGATTGACGCTATTCAGCGAGACCTATTTTTTCGCAGGCGCAGCCTGTACCAACTCCAACTCATGCTCAGCGAAGTTGTTGGTATTGACGCCGGAAGCGCTACCGCTGAAGCCATTGTAATTAACGCGATCAAAGCGCACAATGACGGGATAGAGAATGCCACTTTTTTCAACGCTGGCTACAGTGCCAACATCACCATACCAGTAGGATTCGGTGCGTTTGATTCTAACTTTGTCACCACGATTTAAGGCCATAATTAATCCCTTAAGTGAATTGCGTAATTGCGTTTGTAAAAGTTGTTTGTCTGGTGATTGCTGGCAGCTAGGCTCTTCAAACACCAACTGACTTAACGCCAAATTCTACCAGCTTTCCCCAGTCTCCTGGGCATCCCCCCAGCCCTCCCAAAACAATTCTTTACATTCGCCCAACCCAAGGCCACCGGCCATCAAGACAGCCTCCAGCCCGACCCTAAAGGCATAATTTCCTTCGCAAAACTCAGTAAACTGTATAACAACAACGGCAGGTTAATCAGCATGACTAAAATTTTAGTGATCGAAGATCAACGGGAGGTTAGGCAAAATATTGAGGACATTTTGTTACTAGAAGACTATGACGTCGTTACCGCTGCCGATGGCGAGCAGGGGCTGGCGTTAATTAAGCAAATTGTGCCTGACTTGATCCTCTGTGATGTCATGATGCCCAAGTTTTCGGGCTTCGAGGTACTGACCACCCTCCGGCAAGATCCCAAATTAGCAACCATTCCGTTTATTTTGTTAACGGCAAAGGCTGACCATGCGGCGGTGCGCCAGGGGATGACCCTAGGGGCGGATGATTATTTAACCAAGCCGTTTTCCCTAGATGATTTACTCCAAGCCATCAATGCCCGCTTAACCCAACACCAGCAACGCCAAAACGAAACCCGCACCCAACTCGATGAACTGCGTCAACACATTACCCGTTCCCTGCCCCACGAACTGCTGACGCCCCTCAATGGCATTTTAGGCACCGCAGAATTGCTGACCAATTTCTATGATTCCCTGTCTAAAGAAGAAATTTTAGAATCCATTTTTGATATTAAGTCCTCTGGAGAGCGCCTCCATCGTCTGGTACAAAATTTTCTGTTAATGGCAGATTTAGATTTATTGTCTGCCAGTCCCGATCGCCTAGCTGCGTGGCAGTCCCGACTAGAAGAATCGATTGATTTATCCGCTTCCCTCCATCAGATGTTGGCAGTATTAGGGCCAAAACATCCCCGTTTCCACGATGTGAGCATGGTGATTGCGCCGCTGAGAGTCAAAATTGCGGAGCCGGATTTTCGCAAAATTATGGAGGAATTACTGGACAATGCCTTTAAGTTTTCCCTACCCAGTACCCCCATCCGAATTACGGCGATCAGTCAGGGGGAAACAGCGCAATTAAGTATCCAGGATTATGGTCGGGGGATGAATCCCCAGGAACAAAAACGGATCGGCGCCCATACTCAATTTCAAAGATCCCTCTATGAACAACAGGGATCGGGGTTGGGGTTAAGTTTGGCGAAACGCCTGACAGAACTCTACGGCGGGGAGTTGACGATCGCCAGTGAACCGGGGCAAGGAACCACCATCATCATCACGGGCTGGGGAATTGACGATGCCTCAAACTTTGCGCCCTAAAATCAATAAATCCCGCTCTTGCCCCCCCAATTCTGCTACCCCCGGCAGTAATCCCCATTGCCCAAATCCCTGCTCTTGAAACAATCGCACACTGGCGCGGTTATGGGCAAAAATATAGCCCAATAGGGTTTTCAGCCCCAGTTGGGGACTGGCGGCGATCGCCGTTTGCAACAGATATTTGCCGAGGCCTTTATGTTGACAGGCCGGGGCGATGTAAATACTTAACTCAGCGGTTTTGTGATAAGCCGGACGACCATAAAATTGTTGAAATCCCAACCAGCCAAGGATTTCCCCCGCCGTATTTTCCAGTACCCAGAGGGGATAGGTGTCCGCACAATGTTCCTCAAACCATTGACGACGACTCTCCACAGTGATCGCGCAGGTATCCCCTGTGGCCAAGTTATTGGGAATGCTGGCATTATAAATAGCAACAATGGCATTTAGATCCGTGGCAAGGGCATCCCGGAGGGTAATGTCTGATGTGATCACAGGGTTAATCGTAAAAAGGGGCGCGTCGGTAAGATGGTAGCGAAAAAAAGCCAGAATACAGATCTGCATCGACCTCAACCCGTTGTCAGTGCAGCACAAATGCAACAGCTTGAAGCCTGGATGTTTGAGCAGGGGATGCCGGTCCCGGCCCTAATGGAAAAGGCGGCGCTCCAGGTTGCCCAACAACTTCAGCAATTGTACCCCTTAGCCCAGTACCCCAAAGGGGGAATTTTAGTGGGCCCGGGCCATAACGGTGGCGATGGCTTGGTGGTGGCCCGGGAATTACGGTTACGGGGGTATCAAGTCAAGGTGTTGATGCCTTTATCGCGGCTAAAACCTTTAACCCAAAGCCATGCTAATTATGCCAAAGCATTGGGGATTGTTTGGGGAGACGCGGCGGCGGATTTTGCCGATTGTGATTTCTGGGTGGATGGGCTGTTCGGTATTGGCCTGACGCGACCCTTAACCGGGGCGATCGCCAAGGTGGTGAATGAATTGAACCAGTTATCCATACCCGCCGCAAGTATTGATCTGCCATCGGGGTTACACACGGATACGGGGGAAGTGTTAGGGACGGCGGTGCAGGGCGATCACAGTTTTTGTTTAGGACTCTGGAAACGGGCCTATTTCCAAGATGAAGCGTTGTCCTACTGTGGCCAGGCGAATTTGTGCGAGATTGGCATCCCCGAGGCGGCGTTAACTACAATCTTAGGATCCTCCTATCCGGCCCAGGTTTTAACCCCCACCCAGGCTCTACAAGCATTACCCCTTATCCGTCCCATGGTGACCCATAAATATCAACAGGGTCATGTTTTGTTAATCTGCGGCTCCCAACAGTATGCCGGGGGGGCTATTTTAACCGCCCTGGGAGCGCGGGGCAGTGGGGTCGGTATGGTGACCATCGCCGTTCCGGAAAGTATTAAGTCCTTACTTCATGGCCACTGTCCGGAGGCGTTGGTGATGGGCTGTCCCGAAACCGCTACGGGGGCGATCGCTTCATTAAACAATACCGATTTAACCCCCTATACGGCGATCGCCTTGGGCCCCGGCCTGACCCTCCAATCCGGTTTATTGGTGGAAGTGGTGTTAGCTGCCCCCTGTCCCCTGGTGATTGATGCCGACGGTTTAAACCAAATTGCCCAACGGCAATTATTGCCCCGTTTAGCCCAGCGATCTGCCCCCACGGTCTTAACACCCCATTTAGGGGAATTTAAACGGCTGTTTCCTGAACTCACGGGTCAGGATCGCCTCCAAGCAGTGCAAGGGGCTGCTCAATTAAGCCAAGCGATTGTGTTATTAAAAGGTGCAAAAACGGCGATCGCTACCCCAGAAGGGCGAATGTGGCTAATCAAAGACAGTACTCCTGCCTTAGCCCGGGGGGGGAGTGGGGACGTGTTAACGGGGTTAATAGGGGGGCTATTAGCGTCACAATCCCAGCAACCTTGGGGGCAACGGGTGGCCGCAGCAGCATGGTGGCATGCCCAGGCGGGACTACGGGGCGCTGGCGATCGGACGGTTTTAGGGGTTGATGCGTTTCATTTGAGCCAAGCCCTCATGCCGACCCTGTCTGATTGGTCACGTAACACCCATCAATAGTCATAATCTAGGATCACCTTTAACCATTGGGGCGGGCGGGGAATGGGATTTCCCAAACGATCTAAAATCAACAACGCCACTAAATGCACCGCCACCATGTAGATCAAACTATTAATCAAAATCATTAACACGGCGACGCTTTGGATGAACCACAGATCCGGCTGAGCGAGGATATTTAATTTTAAAAATAACCAATCCACCAAATTTGTAATCTGGACCATCACGTAACGCCAGAGATTTTCCCCCAACAGAATCGAAAATAACCAAAAACGAAAGAAAAACCCCAACGCCCCAATTAATCCCCCGGTCAAAATGGAAAATCCCCAGGGTGCATTGCGGACCCAACAAAAGCCCAGTTGCAGACTCATTAAACCATAGGGAATCAAAAAGACGATGCTGCGGGTGGGGCCCATCAACACCGACAGTAACAGCCCCGCCGCCACTACCCCCTTAATGGCTGCCGGCGATCGCCAGCGGAGATACACCAACGCCAACGGGAGGGGAAATAAAATCCGTAACAGGGGGCCGAGGGGAAAATAATAGTTAATCAACCAAATAATACTGACCGTGCTCGCTAAAAACGCACTTTCCACCATCGCTAGGGTCTGGGGGGACTTTAGCACCGGCTGTTGACGGGTTAACGGGGAATCGCTATCGGTAACCAGGGGGGAATCAGAGGCCGTTCCATCATCCATATCCACCCAATTAACCCCTGCCGCCTGTTCGATCGCCGGGGCCGGGGGGGCATCAGCATTGTTCACGGGATTATTTTGGGGCGAAGCAGGAAGACTCATCAAAACACCAGGCGAATTAGTCACAGCACAGGCAGGGACAGGGAAAGTCGGCAAACCCAGTACAAGGGGATCAAAGGGGCATCCTGCCCAAACCCCCATGCTAAAACAATTTGGGGTTCCATCACGTCGCCTCAGGATACCATGTCTTCCAGGGCGTCTAGGTTGGGAATATTCAACGTCTCTACATCCCGCTGGATTAACCCCCGTTTTTCCAGTTTAGTGAGCGCCCGGGTGACAGTTTCCCTGGCTAAACCACTGATGCTACTTAATTCGCGATGGGGGAGATTGGGAATGGCGATACCCTGGTCCGTGTTGCGTCCTTGACCCTCCGCTAGAAAAAGTAAGGTGTCGGCCACTCGGGTCAGACTTTCTGCTTCCCGCAATCGTAAACGACGGTTTAACTGGCGGAGACGTTTGGCGATGAGTTGGGCAAGGCGAATACCGGCTAAAGGATAGGTTTGCAAGAGACCATAAAACTCAGCGGCGGGAATACTACACACCTCAGCCGTGGTCAGGGTGATGGCATCCGTGGAACGGGGAGCCTCTTCGATCGCCGCCATTTCACCAATAATTTCCCCTTTGCCGATGATATTGAGGGTTACCTCCTTGCCATCAAGGTTGTGGGTCCGAATTTTAATCCAACCGCCCATGATGAAATAGACAGATCCCCCCCAATCATGCTCTAGGAGGATCACTTGATTGGCCGGGTGTTGCCGCGTCGAGATATGGCGTATGGTGCGTTGTAAGAGGTCAAGGTCAAACCCCCGAAAGAAAGGAATTTCTTGGCTTAATCGCTCAATTTCGACCGAACCGGGGGTCGTAATGTCCATCAATACTCTCCTAAAGGCGGGGGGGATGCGTATTTTCCCCAGGAATCGGTCTGCAAAAAAACTGTCTCAAACTTACTAGACTTTATTGAACCGGATTAATTCTTGGGGGGCAATCTAAACTATCTGATTGGCAGCGCAGTTTTAGGTTCCCCCCTAAGCTACCCAGAATGATCCCGAATCCCTGCATCCCATGTCAGGCTTGTGAATTTCCCTTAAAATAGGCGAAAGTCAATGTTGCAACCCTTAACTGTTCGCGTTGGACGTGACTCGGCTTCCTTTTTTGCCCCCTTCTTTCCCTATGGCGATCGCAGACCATGGCACAATTCCCGATGAGTCATTCTAGCCCCTCGTCTCCGCCCAAAAATTGGTTGTTTAAATGGTGGGATTCCCTTAATGCCGTGACCCGTTTATTGGTGTTGGTGTTGGGGGCCCCGTTGATGGTACTCAATGCTCGGGCATTATCCGCAATTTTTGGTTATTTTGAATCGCTATTTGTGATTAGCTTAATTGCGTCGGTGATCGCCTTTCTGCTCAACTACCCCGTGGCTTGGCTAGAACGTCAGGGGGTGCGTCGGTTCATTGCCGCCACCGTTGTGTTTTTGATGGCCCTGATTGTTTTCACTGCCTTAGGGGTTACCTTAGTGCCCCTCGCCTTTTCCCAGGCCCAACAGTTGGTGGCCCGATTACCGGATTGGTTAGATTCCGGCCAGCGCCAATTAGTTTTGTTGGATCAGCGGGTGGAAGTGTTGGGATGGCCCCTTAACCTCGATGGTTTGATTACCCAAATTAATAGTCGTTTGGCCAGTGAACTGCAAAACTTAGCGGGGAGCACCCTTAATTTAGCCCTGAATCTCACGGTTTTTACCGTTGTCCGGCTATTAGATGTCCTCCTGACTATTATTTTGACGTTTTACCTATTACTCCACACCGAAGATGTGTGGCAAAGCATCATTGGTTGGTTACCGGAACGGTTTCAACAACCGTTTTCCGATACGTTACGCCGCAGTTTCCAAAATTATTTCTTGGGCCAATTGGTGTCAGCCACCTGTATGGCCTTGGGCTTAATCTCGGGCTTTTTAATGCTTAAAGTCCCCTTTGGTTTGTTATTTGGCTTAACCGTCGGGGTGATGGCGTTGATACCCTTTGGCGGTTCCGTGGGCATTGTGTTAGTCACGTTTCTGGTGGCCCTCCGGGATATTGGTTTGGCCCTACAACTATTGGCCGTTGCCCTAGTGATTCAACAAATTGTCGAAAATGGCATTGCCCCAAGGGTGCTAGGAAGCGTCACCGGTCTCAACCCGTTCTGGGTACTGATTTCCCTCCTTACGGGGGCACGGATTGGTGGATTGCTGGGGGTGATTGTGGCGGTGCCCTCCGCTGTCATGATTAAAGAAGCGTTAAGTGCAATTCGCAGTATGGAGCCTGTGGCGGTGCTGGACGACTCCGTAGACGCTGAGGCGTTGTATTTTTCCCAAGCCGATGATCCCCATCCGGTTTCTTCCCAAACAAAGCCGTGATAGCCGCGATGAAAATGACTACAGCTAGGACACCCAGGTAATGCAGACTTATGATGCCATTGTGGTGGGGGCGGGAATTACCGGCGCGGCGATCGCCTATGAGTTGCAGAACCAGGGGCAACGGGTATTGTTATTGGAAAGATTTTCCCAACCGATCAATGCCTCCTCGTTGAGTTATGGGGGCATTATTTATTGGGCCGGCCTGACCCCCCTCCAACAACACCTGTGCCATGAAAGTCGTTACCATTGGAGCCATTTAAGTCAGGCCCTGGGGGGAGAGACCGAATACCGAGAGTTAGAGTTATTGCTCTATTTGCGTCCTGAGGATAATTACCAGGCAATCAAAAAACAACTCCGGGCCTGTGTTATCCCCCCCCAGTATGTGGACCCCCTCACGGCGATCGCCATTGAACCCCAACTTAACCCCGACGCCATTCAAGGGGCGTTTGTGGTGCCCCAGGGCCATGCCCATGCGGGCAAAACGGTGAAGGCGTATCTGGATGCCTTTCAACGTCGGGGGGGTGAAATTCGCATTGCCACGGTGGAACAGTTTCTGGAAGCTAATGCTACTATCATTGGCGTCAAAACGGAACGGGAAAATCTTCATGCCCACCGCGTTATCGTAGCCACCGGGGGTCACAGTCGTTCCCTCCTCGCGCCCTATCAGGTATCGTTGCCGCTCTATTTCACCCATGCCCTCCTGTTGCAAACACCCTATACCGCCGAGAACTTACGCTGTGTGGTCATGCCAGCGGATTTGCAACAACGTCCCAACCTAGAAGCCCTAGCGCTCCAGGCGGATTGGCACCATCCCCAAGGGCAATGTTTAGCAACGGTGTTAGAAGCGGGGGCAGTACAATTTCTGGACGGTCATGTCTTTATGGGACAAATCAGTCAACTCGCCACCGCCCCTGACTATCGTCCCGATCTGGCCCTCGCAAAACAGCAATTACAAACGGCGATCGCCCCTATCTTGCCGAATCTGGCTACTTTACCTAGTACCTGTCACCATTGCCTGGTGGCTTTTACCCATAATCCCCTGCCGTTGTTGGGGGAAGTCCCTGGTTTGCCTGGGTTGAACCTGTTTACGGGCTTTACCCATCCCCTGGTGTACGGGCCACCCCTCGCCCATCGCTTTGCCCGTTGGTTAATGGGGAATGAGGATCCGATGATTACGGCGATCGCCCAGTCCCTAGAGACCTTGGAGCCGAAAGAGTAATACCTGGGTTTGTTGTTCCGGGTTGAAATTGTTATCGCTCAGGAGCAACACACTTTGGGAACCATCGGCTAACACGGGGCCGAGGGTTAATCCCTCCAAATTATCGAGGTCAATGTCCAAATCTGCCAAATCCAACAATAATTGTTTTCGCATCGGCGTTAAGGTCTGGGTGCCGGGCTGAAAACTTTTGACGTTGGCGGTATCCGTGGCATTACCATTCACCCCTTGAAACACCTTGGCCCCAAACCCCATTAAGCCAAACGTCCGTTCCAAACTGAGGAAATAACCTTCCTTGGGTAACGCTAGCATCTCGCTCAATCCGTGGCTAAGGGTGCCCGCTGGGGCCGGATCCAAGCGGTATAGGCTTTCACTGACTAACACCGGGGGACCAATGGAATTAATCAAATAATGTAACCAGCGAATCGGGGCATTGTTGGGGGGGGCGTCAGGATCAATATCCTGGGCGAGGGCGCTTTCTGTGGCCACAAATAGCCGAAACGGATCATCGGGCAACACACTGGTGGCGGCAATGGTTAAGGGTTCAAACCCAAGATTATCCCGAATACCTTGGACGGGATTTGTCTCGGGTAAAAACCGGCGAGGAATCGGCAGTTCATTCAATAACTGTCCGGTTTGGGGTTCAAATTCCCCAATCAGGGGGGGGCTTTGGCTTTTTATAACTCCTTCACTACTGATATACAAACTCCGACGGGGGGAGAGGGCAATGCCTTCAGGATCTAAAGTCTGGGGAGGATAGGGTTGCCCCTCCGCCTGTTTTAGCAAGGTAACGTCCGTAACGGTGATGGATGGAATGCTAACCCCTGACTCTGTTTGATCTAGAGGAATCTCCAGGGTATAAAACCGGGGCGATCGCCGGTCATCACTGACGGCATAGTACACATCCTGACGGCGATCGTAGACGATGCCAGACAATCCTCCCACGGGGAGATCCGCCAACGTTTGGTCAGGTAAAGTGCCCTTGGCGAGGAATTCTAGGGATAAATCAGGAAATAACCGGGGTTCTGCTTGGGCCTGGTCAACGGGCAGTCCACAGGCGGTTAACGTCAGGCAAATAATCCCCACCATTAACCGTGTTAACCCTCGGGAAATTAGAGACTGGGAGAATTGCCACCGCCGCCACAGAAAATCAACCATCACACGCGCCTGCTCCAAAAGTATGCCTCCGTTATTGTGAGCTACTCCGACCAAAAGGACGGAGCTTCCTACCCAATGAATTGCTTTCTACCCCGAAGAGTAGCGAGTCTTACATCCAGGCGATAGGCGAACACCCTCGCTCCGAAGGTTTATTCTAATGCTTTTGTCTTCCATCCTTGGTTTCTTGTTCCGAACCAGCGGGATTTGGAGCAATTCTTATTAGAATTGGAGGTGTCTAGCCTTTATACAACGGAGAGTTCGCCCACCTCGGCTATATCTCTTTATTCCCGCTTTCTCTTGACAAGACTGTAACACAAAAGAAGCGAAGTCGTACAGCACATCCCCCTCCTAAAGAAAGGGGATTTCCCGCGACATATTTTGTTAACTTTCGGGGGGTTCTCTGTTTCTTGTTCACAGACGTAGCCATCCTAAGCACCCACATTACCAATGGGATCTTGCGCCAGAAAACGGCGATCGGTGGGTAAGGGGGCGATCGCCTCGGTCAGAAAAAACTTACCGGCATCGAGCCAGCCTTTTAACGTTTCTGCCACTTCCCTAGACCGGGCAATACTGGCTAACGGGGCAACCCGGACAGATTTACCTTCGATGGTAATTTTGCCGCTTTTTAGTTGGGCATAGGTGACCAAGCCAAAGGTGGGGCGGACACGGCGGGGTATGGAGAAATCCACCACCGGGGCCACAATTTCATCGTCTTTAACGGCGCAGTGTTGAATGACGTTTTCATTGAGGACGGGAATGGGAACACCGACCCCTAGCATCAGGGAGGGGCCATAATTTTTTAAGTGACAGCCCCGGACCCAATAGGCATCCATCTGTTTAGCATCACCGATTAAGGCTAAAGTTGCCGCCGGCCCAATCGGTGTGTCATTGGGTAACCGTTTTTGCAGGGGAAAATGTTGGGTTCCTTCCCAGGCGATGTAACCGACCCCGCCCCCCAAAAAGATTTTGGTGCCAATGCCGATCGCCTGTAATTGGGGATCGTTAAATAGGGGAGAAATAGCACCGGGGTTGGAGTACACCGCATTACCTAAACGGGGTTGCAACGGACCAAGGTAAGTATATAAAAGGCGATCGCCACCGTTAACCCCCACAATGAAGTTTTGGTACAAGTTACGGGGGTTGTAAAGATAAAACTGGTTGATGCGATCCGCACTAATCATCGTGTCCAAGGAAGTCCGGGGATAACAGTCCGTCCCCTGGCCGATCGCCCTCAGGGAAACACTGTTCCCCGCAATTAAATCTTCGATAATGTGACCGCCCCCTCGCTCTTGGGGTAATGTCCCACTGCGGGACTCCATCTCATTGAGGGTGTCCCCCGAGGCCGTCATTTTCGCCGCCGCCGTCGCCCCCAGGTATAAATCCACCGCCCCAAAGCCAGCATAGGCCGGGATGCCATCCAACCAACATTGACGAATTTTAATCGGGGGGTCGGTCTGGCCTAAATTTAAAATGGCCCCCGATGATTCCATCGGCTCAAACGTGCCCGTACACACCACGTCCACCTGTTCCGCCACCTGGGTAACCCCCTGTTCCGCCACCTGGGCCTTAACACTTTCCGCCGTGCAAACCACAGCCTTACCCTGGCTCAATTTCTCATTAATTTCGGCGATCGTCCGCATGGCATTGGTCGTGAGTGGTGGATAGGTTAGGGCTGTTTTAGGGTTACTTATTCAAATTTGTCCCCGCCCCCATCATACCGTTGTGCCCTCTACTGCCCTCACCGCCGCCCGTCTTGAACAGGAATACTTACGCCATCAGGTCATTCTTCAGGATTGTTTTTCGTCGTTAGATCTGGTCGCCGGGGTTGATGTGGCCTTTGCGGATCAGGGACGGTGGAGTAAAGCGGCCATTGTGATCATGACCTATCCCGATTTGCACATTGTCGAAACGGCGATCGCCGCTATTCCCACCGTTTTTCCCTATTATTCCGGGTTTTTGTCTTTTCGAGAATTGCCCGTGATCCT
>JAYKHU010000017.1:0-4391 GCA_035285105.1 Synechocystis sp. | reverse complement strand
CAAAAGTTACACAAAAGTCGCCGCCCCCTGAAAACTGCCTTGCTGGATCAATCCCTCGTGGCGGGCTTAGGCAATATTTATGCCGATGAAGTGTTATTTCTGAGTGGTATCCATCCAACGACCCCTGCCGATCGCCTTTCCCGCGAAGCTTGTCAGACCCTCCATCAGCAGATTCACCACACCCTCACAGTGGCGATCGCCGCTGGGGGCACCAGTTTTAGTGATTATCGCCAGGTTACGGGTATTAACGGTAATTATGGCGGCATGGCCCAGGTTTACGGCCGCCGAGAAGAACCCTGTCGTCAGTGCGGCACAGCCATTGAAAAAATCAAATTAGCCGGGCGATCGGCCCATTTTTGCCCCCGTTGTCAGCCCTTGCCACCCTCTCCTTGAATGGGTCAGCCGTCGAGAAGCATTGGGAACTTTTGTAGCGTGAAGGCGGGCTTTTACACTAGGATCAAATCAAGCTACCTTCAAAATGCTCAATTTCCAGACTTTCATCGCCCTTGTGACGGCGTTGCTAGTATTCATCACGAGTGTTTTTCTTGCCTATGACACACTCCAATTCCGAAACTACACCTTTATCATCCCCCAATGGGCCGGACTCTCCCTCGTGGGGATTACTTTCAGCTTTGTGGCAGTGGATCAAATCCTACGGGGGTTTATCCGACTTGAAGAAGTACAACGCCAGTCTGAAGACGTACAACGAAGAACTGAGGAAAAGAACTTTAGAGCTGAGGAAGAGCAACGCAGAATTTCTGAAACTCGAAGCCGAGAAAGAGAAATTGCACAAGCAGAGTCTCGAAGACTTGAGGAAAGAGACCGAGTCGATCAGGCGGCAGAACGCGAGGCTCGCCGAGCTAGAATCGAAGCTCGATATCGTGCTGTCCTCCTCCGATTCCTCCTCGATGACACCCCAACCCACCGACGACAAGTAGAAAATATGGTGGCGTTGCTTGAGGAGTATCAGGATACTTTGTGAAGATTCAGTTAACCATAGGTTTTGAACCATGCAGCGGACACGCTTAAACACCCTGATTGAAGTGCGGGGACAACAGTTAACCCAGTTTTTTACCAATCCCTGGCGACGGATTTCCCTGGCTTTGTTAGGCTTTTTATTTGGGTTTTTTGTGGGGGCCGCAGTGTCTACAACGGCGGGTCAAGATGCCCAGTGGGACGTGGTTTGTGCCGCCTTGGTGTTAATTTTTAGTGAGTTAACGAGTCGTTGGGTCTACCAGCGCCGTAATCCTAATTTGAGTTTGGGGATTGAGGTGATTAATAATTTTAAAATTGGGGTTATTTACAGCCTCTTTTTGGAAGCCTTTAAACTTGGATCGTGAACGGAGCAATGTTTGACCAACGCCTAGGTGGGACTCAGTTTCGCAGCCAGCTTTTTGGCCCGACCGACGGGGTCCATGCGGCTTTCTAGGGTTTTAAAGAGAAAAGACGACAGGGTAGTTAATACCAAATAGACCAGGGCAACGGCGATGTAAATTTCAATGCTGGCATTGTGGAAGAAGCAGGGCCACCGGAACAGGTCTTTAGCCAACCCAAGAGCGATCGCCTGAAAGCATTCCTGAGTCGCATTGGTTAAGTCAACCCAAAATTTTTACTCAAACCTATTAAACCTAGGCAAATTGGTTCAGCGCAGTGAGTAACCCATCAATTTCCGTGGTGGTGGTGAAGTAGTGACAACAGGCCCGAATGCAGTCAGGGTCGGCGATCGTTCTGAGATAAAACCGTTGGTCTTCTAATGTTTGCACAATGGCTTTATAGGGTAAGTCCGTGGTAACAGTAAAGGAAACCAGTCCCGCTTCCGGAGGCATGGGGGCAAGGCAGTTAATGTGGGGTAGCGAGTGTAAACTCTCCCAAAGATACCGACTCAGGGCACAAATTTGTTGATAGCGGGTTTCCGTGGTTCCCTGCTGTTGGTGGAGGTTAATGGCGGCGTTTAAACCGGCATAGTGGGGATAGGCGGAGGTGGCCACTTCAAAGCGTTTGCCGCCGGTTACCCAACCCTGGGGTTCTCCTTTTGGGCCGTAGTTAATGCTGCGCCAGCCAACATAGGTGGGATGAATCTCCCCAAGGCGATCGGGGTGAATGTATAAGCCGCCGACACCGGCCGGGCCACAAAACCATTTATGGCCGGTGAAAGCGTAATAATCCACGTCTAATTCGGCAAAATTTAAGGGCAATGATCCCGCTGATTGGGCACCATCCACCAGGACTTGAACAGGATAGGTTCCCTGATACGCACGACAGGTGGCCAGGATTGCGGACAACGGTAACACTTGCCCCGTATTCCACAACAGATGGCTGAGAATGACTAACCGGGTTCGGGGGGTTAAATGGTCGTGGATCACTTGGCAGGGATCGCCACCATTGAAGGTATCTCGGATGGGACAAAAATGATGGGAGACCCCAAACCGATCGCCGATCGCCTGGACAATGGCAGTAATGCCGGGGTGTTCACAGTCGGTTAATAAAATTTCATCCCCAGGCTGCCAGTCGATGCCCCAAAGCACGATGTCACAGCCGGTGGTGACGTTATCAGTGAGGGTAATGGTGCTAGGGTCAACGTTGAATTCCGCCGCGAGGGTTGCCCGTAGTTGGGCATTGAGGTCTTGAATTTGTTGGTTGGCGGCGATGGAAAAGGGGCCGTTTTTTTCGAGGTCAGCATATAGGTCAAGGATGGCTTGGTAGGCAGGTTGGGGCAAAATGCCTTGGCCCCCAAAGTTGAAATAGGTTTTATCCCCTAAACCAGGAAATAATTGGCGATCGGGGGTTAGCACCGGCACAAAGTCAGACATCTTCACTCAAAAATTGCAGGTTGGTTCAGTGTACCAAGATCCACCCGCCCCACGACAATCGGGGGGGGAATAAGTAGACGGGGGTTGAAGATTGTAAGATCCCCCCCAGCCCCCCTTGACAAGGGGGCTGGGGGGGATCGAGCGCAAAAATAGTCTTCTATTTAATAGCAACTAGGTGCTTATCCCAAAATCAGGGGATTTCTAAGACAAAACACTCAGAATTGCCAAGAGTTTTTGGGATGTGGGGGTTAATAAGGTTCGACGATAAGCATCGGCTGCTTTTTTAATGGCTTCGGCTTGGGTGGGGTAGGGATGGATGACGCTAGATAGTTTACTTAAACCAATCCGATTGACCATGGCAGTGGTGATTTCTGAAATCATTTCCCCGGCGTGGGACGCGACGATGGTGGCCCCAACGATTTGATCAGACCCTTGTTTATGAAGAATTTTCAAAAACCCGTCCGTTTCCCCAGCGGCGATCGCCCGGTCCACTTGGGAGAAGGGAATGGTAATGGTCTTAACCACTAACCCTTGGGCTTCGGTCTCCGCTTCCGAAAGGCCGACGTGGGCAATTTCCGGGTCAGTGTAGGTCACCCAGGGCATGGTCAAATCACTTAATTTACTTTTCCCTAGACCAAAGGGGGAAAAGAGGGCGTTTTTGATTACAATGCGGGCCGCCGCATCAGCGGCATGGGTAAATTTCCAGTCCAGGCAAATGTCCCCTGCGGCATAAATTTTGGGATTGGTGGTTTGCAGATAATCATTAACAGTGACCCCTCGGCGATCATATTTCACGCCGACAGCGTCCAAATTTAAGCCTTCTACATTGGGGGTGCGACCCGCCCCGGCGAGAATTTCATCAACGACGATGGAACCAGATTGACCGTTACTGCTGTAGTGTAAAACCTTGCCATTTTCCGTTAACTCTGCTCGTTCCAGTTGAGCATTTAAAACCAGGTCAATGCCGTCGTTAATTAAGGATTCCTGCACAATGGCCGCTGCGGCTGGATCTTCTTTATTTAATAAATGATTCCCCCGATGGAATAACGTAACCTGTGCCCCTAACCGTTGAAATGCTTGGGCGAGTTCACACCCGATGGGCCCCCCCCCAATGACCGCCAGGCGATCGGGACATTCGGTGAGATTAAACACCGTTTCATTGGTTAAAAATCCTACTTCTTCCATGCCGGGAATATTGGGTCTTACTGCCCTAGCCCCGGTGGCAATAACGGCTTTTTTGTAAGGTAAAATAGCCTCCCCGACTTCAATGCGATTATTGCGCAAAAAATGGCCTTGCCCTAGGAAAACATCAATGCCTAAATCGCTAAATCTCTGTACAGAATCATGGTGACTAATTCCTGCTCGAATGTGGCGCATTCTTTCCATCACGGCCGAGAAATCAACGTCAACCTTTTCTGAGTTTTTAATCCCTAGCTGATGAGCTTTGTTCATCGTGCCCACTACCCGAGCAGAGCTAATTAAGGCTTTGGACGGCACACATCCCACATTGAGGCAATCGCCCCCCATTAAGTGCTTTTCAATGAGAGCCACTTTGAGACCAATGCCTAACCCCGCCGCCCC
>JAYKHU010000016.1:0-14937 GCA_035285105.1 Synechocystis sp. | reverse complement strand
CCTAAGCAGAGGTGGTTCTCTCCCCAAGCGTTACTTTCCCAGTGCCCCTGGGTAGTTAGATTTCTCCAAAGTTTGTTTGAGTTGAAACGTTAGTCTCAAAGCTGTTTGTCTAGTTCCTGCAAAGATTTTACCCATCCACAGGGTGAAACTAGAACTATTGGATGGAACCGTATATCTTTGATTGTCAAGGTTCAGCGTAGCCGATTAGGCAACTGGGTTTTGTTAGAGCAGGTTGATTACCTTGTCCTGCTATACTCTAATTGTAGATTGTTTTTTAGAGTATGACAAGACCCAAGAAGATTCAATTTAACGTCAATGACAGGGAGTACCAAGCACTCAAGGACTATGCTGAAAGTGTTGAGCTTTCAATGGCAGAGGTTTTGAGGGACTATATCAAGTCATTGGTTAACTCCCAAAAGTCTGACTAGCAAGGAAATTAAGGCGCACGGTGCATCCCAGCCCTAAAAGACTGGGTTTTCCCGCGCCATGTTCTGATAACTGATGGTATGGTTCAGCCATGCTTGGAATCTCCGTTCTCGCCCACTCAACCGTTGCAAGACCTGTCTCGCTCGTCTGCGAGTAGACCTTGTGCCTTTGGACGCTTTGCGTTGCAACGAAGCCCGTACACGACTGTACTTGTCTCTAGTCTGCGTAACCTGTTTGCCGCTGAATTTTCCTCCCTCGGACGTGCAAGCGATGTCAGTTCTCCCTAAGTCAACCCCCAGTACATCATCCGTGTCGGGGATGGCTGGCGGCTCAGACTCCAACTGAATTTGCAGATAGAAGCTGCCATCCTTGCGCTTAACCAAGGTTGCCGACTTAGGACTTTTCCCTTGCAGTAGATGTTTCTGGTAATTGCCGATGTGCAGCTTAAACTTCTCCCTGCCCTTCAACATAGTCAAGCTGACCATCCACTCGGACTCTCTGAATGTGAAGGTGCGACTGTCGTAAGTAGCGGAGGTTGGGGCAAACCCTTTCACAGGTCTACCCTTCCGCTTAGCTGTTTTCCGATTCGCACAGACACGCCGAATAGCGTGGATGGTCATTTGGGCAGATAAACCAGAATGCGCCCTAGCCTCCTTGTAAATCAAGGACTGCGCGGCAATCTGGTTGGTCAGCTTCTCAGGAATCTTAGCATTCACGAACTCACAGCAGTTTGCAAAGGCGGAAAGCACCGCATCAAGTTTTTCAACCTGCTGCGGCGCGACCGTCAATTTACAAGAAACCGTGAGGACTTGAGGCATTTTCAAAACGTGAAGTTTTCTGCTTCGATTATAGCTTATTTAGCAGGCTCAGGGGTATCGAACCCCGTCGCCTGCCGCGCATTCCTCCCGACGCTCAATCAAAGATTAGAGCGCGGGACTCCTGCTGGTTCAGTTGAAGAAAGGACTCGGTTTTTTATATCTAGCCCCGGGCAAGGGAAGAGAACTTAACCGAAGTTTAATATCCGGGGGCGCGTTTCATTCGCTAAGCTGTGGAATAACTTTTAGGTGTGAATTAATCGCCTTAATGGGTGTTGTTTGTTCCGTTTCAGCCAGGCGCTTTTATGACTAGCTCTCTTTATCTCAGTACGACCGAGCCTCGTAGCGGCAAATCCCTGGTTGTTTTGGGGATTTTAGATTTAATTCTCAAAAAAACGACTCGTATTGCCTATTTTCGTCCGATTATTCAAGATCCGATCAACGGAAGACACGATAATAATATTGATTTGGTGTTAGAAAATTTTCGCCTCAAGCAAAGCTACCATGATTCCTTTGGCTTGTATTTGCATGAGGCGGTAACGTTGGCATCCCAGGGGCAGATTGACCGGGTCTTTGATCGGATTGTGGGGAAATATAAGGCGCTGGCGGATCGGGTGGATTTTATTCTCTGCGAAGGGTCGGACTACATCGGGGAAGAGTCGGCGTTTGAGTTCAATATGAACACAACGATCGCCAAGATGTTGAACTGTCCGATTTTATTATTGGGGAATGCAGATAACAACACCATTGAGGATGCGCTCCAACCGGTGGATATGGCCTTGAACGCCTATGAGGAGCAATCCTGTCAGGTGGTGGGGGTGATTATTAATAAAGTCAAACACGAATTACAGGGGGAAATTCAGGTGGCGTTGGAGGCCCATTATGGCGATCGCCCGATGTTGCTCGCCACGATTCCGGTGAATAAGTTATTGAGTAGTCTACGGTTACGGGAAATTGCCCAGGGGTTAAATGCGGAAGTGCTCCATGGCAAACATTTGTTGGATAATTTGGTGTCGAGTCATTTGGTGGTGGCGATGCAGATTGCCCATGCTCTCCATTGGCTCAGGGACAATAACACGTTGATTATTACCCCCGGCGATCGCGGTGACATTATTTTGGGAGCCATGCAAGCCCACCGTTCCCTCAACTACCCCAGCATCACAGGCATTTTACTCACAGCAGATTATCACCCTGAACCGGCCATTATGAAATTGGTGGAGGGGTTACCGGATGCGCCGCCACTGTTATTGGTGAATACCCACACCTATGAGACCTCGGCGCGGTTGGATCAAATTCATCCTGTTCTCCACCACCGGGACAATCACAAAATCCGCCATAGCATTGCCCTCTTTCAACGCTATGTGAATGGGGAACAGTTACTGGAACACCTGAAAACCATCCGTAGCAAAGGCATTACCCCTAAACTGTTTCTTTACAACCTCATGCAACAGGTGATCGCCGCCCAGCGCCATATTGTGTTGCCGGAAGGGGACGAACCCCGCATCCTTAAAGCCGCGGCCAGTATTGTGCGCCAGGGTATTGCCCGTCTCACCCTGCTGGGGAATCGTGAGGCGATCGAGCAGGCCATCAAACTGAATCACATTGAACTAGATCTGAATCAAGTCCAACTGATTGATCCCCAAACCAGTCCCGACCGGGAACGCTATGCCCAAGCCTATTACGAGTTACGGAAACACAAAGGCGTTACCCTAGAAGCCGCCCGGGATACCCTCACGGATATTTCCTACTTTGGCACCATGATGGTGTATTTGGGGGAAGCGGACGGTATGGTGTCGGGATCGGTCAACACCACCCAACATACGGTGCGTCCCGCGTTGCAGATTATTAAAACCCAACCCGGCTTTTCCTTGGTTTCCTCTGTTTTCTTCATGTGTTTGGAGGATCGGGTCTTAGTTTATGGGGACTGTGCGGTGAATCCCGATCCCAATGCGGAACAACTGGCGGAAATTGCTCTGGCGTCGGCAATGACGGCCCGCACCTTTGGCATTGAACCGAAAGTGGCGCTGTTGTCCTATTCCTCCGGTGCCTCGGGCCAGGGGGTAGATGTGGAAAAAGTCCGCCAAGCAACGGCGATCGCCAAAGCCCAGCAACCGGATTTAGCCCTAGAAGGCCCCATTCAGTATGATGCCGCCGTTGATCCCACCGTTGCCGCCCAAAAACTACCGGGTTCCCAGGTGGCGGGGCAGGCCACAGTCTTTATTTTTCCAGATTTGAATACTGGCAATAACACCTATAAAGCCGTACAGCGGGAAACCCACGCGATCGCCATTGGGCCGGTTTTACAGGGGTTAAATAAACCCGTCAATGATCTCAGTCGCGGCTGTTTGGTGGAGGACATTATCAATACCGTGGTGATCACAGCGCTACAAGCCCGCAATGCCTAGGGCTGATTGAGTGCTTTTGTAAGTCCTTAAGGGACAGTGGGGCGATGGCAACTTGCGGGTTTTTCAAATCACGATATGATCAAAAAACAAATTCGGTGCATCGCGCCGTCATCTCATTGATTGAGGTGGCAATCGGGAATCAATGTTCCCGTCGAACGGTTTTTGGGTAAGTTACCCCCAATAATTAGTTCGTTGTCCCAATTCCCTTCTTTATGAGTAGTTCCCTTCCCCATAGGCGTCAATTAAACCCGAGACAGGTTTTGTGGTTATTATTGGTCTGTTTTGCCGTGGTGAGCTTACAACTATAGGGTGAGCAGGGGAATAGCGTCAGGGCACTCAAAGTACGCTTCATGGTCCTTGACTGGTCTGCCTCAATTTCGCAAAAGCGCCACCGTTACATTTTCTCCGGGCTGATGAATTGGGTTGTGTCCCAGGCCCTGGCAACTGTTATTTTCAACATTTTCAATGAACGAGACTGTTAACCGCCTGCTGCTGGTCTTTGTGTTACTCGGCATTAATGCTTTTTTTGTAACGGCTGAATTTGCCATTGTCGCGACACGGCGATCGCGCATTAGACAACTCGCCAATGCTGGCAATACAGCGGCTAAGCAGGTGCAATATTTTCACCGCCACCTTGATCGCCTTCTGTCCACCACCCAAATCGGGATCACGTTTGCCTGTCTGGCCCTAGGTTGGTTGGGGGAAAATACCTTTGCGGTGATTCTGCAACCGTTATTAGCCTCCCTCGCGGTGGAGCAGGCCGCCCCCCTCTCCCATGTCTTGGCGTTACCGATCACCTTTATGGCGATCGCCTATTTACAGATCGTGCTGGGGGAACTGTGTCCCAAGTCCCTGGCGTTTATCTATGCCGAACAACTGGCCTGTGCCCTAGCCCCGCCGCTGCATATCATTGCCCGTTTAGTGACCCCCTTCAGTCGCATCATGAATTGTTCCACGCGGACGTTATTGCGCCTAGGGGGCATCGAAGTCACTCGGGCCAGTTGGTCCCACCATGTCACCCCAGAGGAATTGAAGTTTATCATCACGACGGAAGGGGACACCCTAGGATTAGAGCCGATTGAGCGGAGCTTATTTAAAAATGTGTTGGCCTTTGGGGAATTAACGGCCGCCGATGTGATGATTCCCCGCACTAACATTGATGTCATTGCCGCCGATGCTACCTATGGTGATTTGCTAGAGCTGATTACCCAAACAGGGCATACGGTCTTTCCGGTGAAGGGAGACTCTTTAGATGATATTCAAGGATTGATTGACTTTCAGGATTTAGCCTTACCGCTCCATCAACACTTAATTGAACGGGACACCCCTATCCAAGCCTGGATCAAAACGTCCCGCTTTTTGCCCGAATCCTTGCCCCTGCCGGAATTGTTGCAGAAAATGCAACGCACCCAAGCGAAGTCCGTCATCATTGTCGATGAATTTGGGGGGACAGCGGGATTTGTGTGCTGGCAAGATGTCATCAAAGAGTTTCTTGATCCAACCCAGGTAGAGGAAGAGCATGAAGAGAATGTTATTTTGCAAATGCTGGATTCCCAAACCTTTGTGGTAGAAGCCCAGATGACCCTAGATGAATTAAATGATGTGCTGGGGTTCAGTTTCCCCAACAATGACAACTATCAAACCCTGGGGGGCTTCTTACTCTACGAATGGCAACGGATTCCCCAACAGGGAGAAAGTTTAACCTACGGCCACTATTCCTTTACCGTTGTGGCGGCGGATGGGCCGAAATTACAAAAAATTCGCATTCATCGTCAATCCAGTGCCCCCCCAGCCCAGGATGCGGCGAAGGTGACCCGCTTTTCTTCCCCGTCCCGACCGCAAAATCCGGTGCGCTATTCTTCCCGGGCCGCAGGTTAGGGGGAGAAACCGTTTAATGAGCACGAATAGCGCCAAAATCCCCCAAAACAAGGGCATAATTCCGGATTAAGCCCAGCAAATTTAGCCGGTTTTGCCGCACTGCCCCATCCTCTGCCATCACCAAAACGCTGTCGGGGCCATCAAAAAACTCTTCCACTGTCGGGGCTAGTTCCTGTAGGGCATTCACCAACGCTTGGTAATCCCGGTTTTGCTGCACTTCCACTACTTTGGGGTAAAGGGTTAAGAGGGCTTGGTAAACGGCTTTTTCTGAATCCTGACTTAATAACGGTGCGTTAATTTCTGGGCGGGGATCCAGGCGATCGCCGGGGAGATTGCCCTTACTGGCGAGTTTAGCTGACCGGTTCACCGTTGGATAAATCACGGCTAATTGACCGTTTTCCCGCAGTTGTTGTAAAAATTGGCCCCGTTGCAACCCGTCCAGTAAATCCGTTAAGAGGCGATCGCCGAGTAAGTCAGTATAGGTGGTGCCCGCTTCGCTATCCCCGAGAACGGCGTTCACCAAATCGTAATCCAGGCCTTGTTCATCCTGTAATAACGTTTGCAGTCGTTGTAAAAAGAACGCCCGTAACGCCGGTAACGGCGAAGCCTTTTCCGGGTGCGCTGTGACAAAACTCTGACAACCGTCGGTTAATAGTTGCAGCAGATTAATTTCTAAACCGGCATCCCAGGCGACGTTAAGGATGGCATTGGCCGCCCGCCGTAGGGCAAAGGGATCGGAGGAACCGGTGGGCAATAGCCCCAGGCCGAAAATGCTGATTAAGGTATCTAGGCGATCGGCCATGCCTACCACTTGACCACAGAGGCTTTGGGGCAGGTTATCATCTTGGTTGCGGGGCAAATAATGTTCGTAAATCCCCTGGGCCACCACCTCGGACTCGCCACTCACCAGGGCATATTTTTGCCCCATGATCCCCTGTAGCTCAGGAAACTCGTAAACCATTTGGGTCACTAGGTCGGCTTTACACAACATGGCGGTGGTGTCGATTTCTGCCCGTTGTTGATCATCAACTCCTAACTGATCGGCGATCGCCGCTGCCATTTCCATAATCCGGTCGACTTTATCCCGCATGGTCCCTAGCTCTTCCTGGAAGGTAACGGTTTCCAGTTGGGGCAAATAGCTATCCAGGGTATCGTCACAATCGGCTTGATAGAAAAATTTAGCATCCGCTAACCGGGCCCGAATCACCCGGGCATTCCCCGCCGCAATAATGTCGGACTTGGCGGGATCGCCGTTGGCAATGGTGATGAAATAGGGCATCAACTCCCCTTGGGCATTTTCTACGGGGAAATAGCGCTGGTGGGTAACCATGACGGTGGTGATCACTTCCCGGGGTAGGGATAAAAATTCTGTCTCAAATTGTCCAACCACTGCGGTAGGGTATTCCACTAACTGGGACACTTCCGTGAGGAGGTCATTGTAAATAATGGCTTGGCCGCCTAATTGTTGGGCTTTGTCTGCAATTTGTTGGCGAATTATCTGCCGTCGTTCACTAGGATCAACAATAATGCCGGCGGTTTTGAGTTGTTCTACATAACCACTGGCTTCGGTTAACGTTACCGAAGCCGGGTGCAAAATACGATGGCCCTGGGATTGGCGATCGCCGTTTAACGTGGTAGCTCCATTGGTCAAATGTACCGGTAAAACCTGATCATCCAGGAGAGATACGAGCCAGCGAATCGGGCGGGGAAACCGCAAATCCCCCTCCCCCCACCGCATAAAGCGCCGTCCCTCCAGGGATTTGAGCCAGGTTAGGGCTAAGTCCGGCAGGAGGTCTGCGGCGGCCTGTCCCGGTAAGAACTTATTGACAAAAATAAAGTCACCTTTCGGCGTTGCCCGAACTTCAAAATCCTTCACCTCTACCCCTTGTTTTTTGGCAAAGCCCAAAGCGGCTTGGGTCGGTTCATTGTTTTTAAACGCAGCGCTGGCCGGGGGGCCTTTAATTTCCTCAGACCGATCCGGTTGTTGACTGGGAACCCCCTGCAACCTCACCGCCAGCCGTCGGGGGGTTCCGTAAATGTGAATGGCTTCTGGCTGTAAAAATTCCGTCGCTAAACTTTCAGGGATGAGCTGTTGCCACTGGGCGATCGCACTTTGGACAAAGTCAGCGGGCAACTCTTCAGTGCCAATTTCAAAAAGGAACGTTTGCAGCGGCATAGGGACAATTGGGCGGTGGGTCAAAAAACAAGCGATTACTATTTTCAACCATAATGGTCAAGAATAGCGGCGGTTAACCCCTCTAGGGTATATTCTTTGGCTTCAATATCCACCCGTCCCAGTTCCTGTAAACAGCGTTCCGATGTTTGGGGGCCAATGGCGGCGATCGCCGGTTTATCGATTAATTCCTGCCAGTGGGGATAATGGTTTTGGGCACTGGTTTGGCGCAATAACTGGGCAAAATGGGACACAGTTTTAGCGCTGGCAAAGGTAAGGGTGGTGATCTGTCCATTCACTAACGCTTGCCAAACGGGGGAGGGCATCCGGGCGGGGCAGGTGGACTGGTAGGCGGGCACTTCGGTCACCCTTGCCCCTGCGGTGCGGAGGTCTTGGACTAATTGTTGTCGGCCACCACTTTCCACCCGGGGAAACAGAATTTTCAGATTATCTAACGGCTCAGGAAAGTGTTCCAGGAGCGCATCGGCAATAAAATCCGGGGGAATGTAATCGGGATTAAGTCCAAATTTTTGCAGGGTTTGGGCGGTTTTTTTGCCCACCACTGCCATTTTTAAGCCATGCAATGCCCGACTATCTAACCCCTTAGCCTGTAACCGTTGGAAGAAAAAGTCCACCCCATTGGCAGACGTCAAAATTAACCAATCAAATTGATCTAAAGCGGCGATCGCCTGGTCGAGGGGAGACCAATCGGAGGGGGGGGCAATGGCCAACGCCGGCATTTCCAATACCGTGGCCCCCGCCTGGGTCAATAGGCCGGTAAACTGACTGGCTTGGTCGGCGGCCCGGGTGACTAAAATGGTCTGCTGGGCGAGGGGTAAAGGAGGAGAGTCCGGCATAATACGTTGATTAACGACCGCCCCGATCACAATGACAGCGGGGGACAGGGACGTGGTTCGGGTTTTTTCCACCATATCAGCTAAGGTTCCGACCCAGATTTGTTGGGTCACCCGACCAGCATTTTTAATGACGGCGATCGCCGTTTGGGGATCTTTGCCTGTGTGGAGCAGGTGGGAAATGATCTGAGGGAGGGTGCGTCCCCCCATTAAAATCACCAGGGTTTCGAGGCGGCTCAACACCGACCAATCCCAGTGGTCGGGATCATGACCACTCATCACCAAAAAACCGGAACTGCTGGCTTTTTCCGTTAAGGGAATCCCCCCTAAGCCCCCACTGGCGATCGCCGCTGAAATACCGGGAATGACTTCATAGGGGCAGTGGGCCTGGTTCAGCGCTTTCAGTTCCGGAATCAGACGCCCAAAAATCCAGGGATCACCACTTTTTAAGCGCACTACCTGTTTTCCCGCACGGCAATGGTGAATTAATAATTGATTAATGTCAGTCTGGGGCACACTTATCTCGCCCCCCCGTTTCCCGGCGTAAATTTGCTCACACTGCTCAGGGAGGAACATTAAAACCTCCGGGTCAACCAAGGCGTCATAAATTAACACCTCCGCCTGCTGTAAAACGGCGATCGCCCGTTGGGTTAAATACGCAGCGCTCCCTAAACCCGCCCCCACTAGGAACACTTTGCCGGGACTAATGATTGTCTGCATGGTCATCTTGGACTAGGGGATTGTAAAGCAGATAATTTTCTAGCCAATCTTGTCCCTGTTTAATTAACTGACCCAGGCTGGCGATCGGCCACAACCGCGCTGTGCCGTCCGTGGATCCCGTCACCACCCAATTCCCATCCGCACTGAACTCCGCCGATCGCACCCAATTTTGATGACCCTGGAGGGTCGCTAACTCCCGCCCTAGGCGATCCCACACCCGGGCGGTGCCATCATTGGAGGTGGTCACAATCAACTGTCCATCAGCACTCCATTGGGCCGTACTGACCAAGCCCTGATGGCCGTATAACACCGCCAGGGTCTTTCCCTCCCGGTTCCAAATCCGAGCAGTGCGATCAGCTGACGCGGTGACAATGAGGTCTGAATCTGGACTGAATTGGGCCTGATAAACCACATTTTGATGTCCCGATAGTGTCACCATGGGCTGGCCCAGAAAATCCCAAAGCTTGGCCGTCCTATCCGCTGAGGCCGTCAATACCCATTGATTATCCGGACTAAACTGAGCATCATAAACGGGGCCCTGATGACCCTCACACACCCCTAATTCCCGACCGACAATATCCCAAATCCTGGCCGAATGATCATCGGAAGCGGTCACAATAAACTGACCGTCTTGGCTAAATTCCGCTGCGAAAATGGCTTTACGGTGGTTTTTGAGCACCGCCAACCCCTGCCCTGTCGTATTCCACACCCTGGCACTACCGTCTTTTCCTGCCGTTAAAATGTATTGCCCGTTGGTACTGAAACGAACACTGAGTACCGCATCTTGATGACCCCGTAGGGTAGCAAATTTTTTACCCATAATATTCCACAACTGCGCCGTCTTATCCGCTGAGGCCGTCACGATCAACTGGCCATCGGGACTAAACTGTCCTTCCCTGACCCATCCCTGATGTCCTTCCAACACAGCAATCATGTCCCCTTGCAACGTCCATAACCGTGCCGTCTTATCCCGCGATACCGTCAGTACCTGATCCCCTTTGGGACTGAAATGGGCATGGCGGACCCAATGGCCGTGGCTGGCTAAAACCACTGTCTTTTTTTGGGAAATATCCCATTGCCGGGCTGTATAATCGGCGGAAATCGTAAAGAGGGACTGTCCATCCTGGCTAAAATCGGCGTGATAAACGTCTTTTTGGTGTCCCCGTAAAATTGTCACCAGTCGCCCGCCGCGACTCCATAATCTAGCGGTGCTATCCACTGAGCACGTAACGACCCATTCCCCCCCCGGACTAAAGCGGGCATCATGGATAGACTGGTGATGACCCTGAAGGATGGCTAAGCATTTCCCCTTAACGCTCCAAATGCGTGCAGTTCCGTCACTCGACGCCGTTACCACCATCTGACCATCGGGACTCCAGAGGGCATTTCTGACCCAATTATGATGGCCTTTTAAAATCACCAAACATTGCCCGGTTAAATCCCAAATCCGGGCCGTCCCATCCGCCGAGGCCGTCACAATCAGTTGTCCGTCGGGACTAAATTGGGCATTGCGAACCCAACTCGTATGCCCCTGGAGGATCGCCACTTCCCGCCCTTCTAAATCCCAAATCCGGGCGGTGCCATCCCGGGAAGCCGACAGTAAAATTTGTCCGTTACAGTTGAATTCCGCATTTCTGACCCAATTGGTGTGACCCTCACAGAGAGCCAGTTGCTCCCCGGCAAAATTCCATAGCCGCACCGTATTGTCTCGACTGGCCGTGATGATAAATTCATGGCGGGGATTAAAGTGAGCACTTCTCACCCAATCGGTGTGGCCCCGTAGGGTCGTTAAAATTTCCCCTTGTCGACTCCATAATTTGACCGTGTTATCCGCCGAGGCTGTGACAATATATTGCCCGTTGGGACTCCACTCCACCGCTGTAATGGGGGCTTGATGTCCCCGGAGGGTTGCTTTTAATTGTCCTTGAATCGACCACAGCCGACCTTTGCCACTGGTGGTGGCCGTTAGGACCAACGGTTCCAGGTTATCGATTTGGGGACTGAGTTGCAGACAGGTTACAGAGGCCCGATGCTGGAAACGGTTTCGTTCGTGGATCTGGGCCAGAATATTATGCAGTGCCAACATCGGTGCCAGACTGGGATAATCCACCAATAACGTGTCGGCACTAATCAGTTCTTGAAGTTCTTGCCCTGTTTGAACGGCCGCCAGCAGCGCATCAAGGGGATGGGTTGCAAACTGCTTTAAAATGACCGAGCAATGACGCTCGAGGTTAATCCCCGCCAAAATGCGTTGGTATTGTCGTTCCGCTGCCTTGAGTCTGTGAACCGCCACCTGTTCATCGGGGTTGCCTTCCACTTCTAGGTCGGCGATCAAGGACTGGGTTTGTTGTTGATAATTGGGATAGGTTCGTCGGGGTTTGGGTCGCAGACGACCCGATAAATGGCTTGCTACGGCCGGAGAACTGACCGCACGGACGGAGGGCTTTCGACTCACTTTGACCGCTTCAGCCAGTCGAAGAGTACTGAGGCGATGATAGGGGACTCCGCCTTGATAAAAAACAGTAATCAAACGACTACGGCGTAAGAGGGTTAGTAAAAGCAGCAGTTGGTCAATGTCTTCGGAGCTTAATTCACCTGTGTCCGGAGTGTGTTCTGGCGGCGTTTGGGGGGAATACAGGTCATTGAATAATTGCTGTTCAGTTTTGAGGATCAAATGAGCATCCTCATCGCTGAGAGCCTGTAATAGTTGGATGGCTTTGTTCAGTAGGGGAGTGGGAAGGAAGTCTAGTTGACGTTGGACAGCCTGCCACAACCATTGATCGGGTTTTTGATGTTGATAGTCGACGGATTGGGTAATGTGTTGATTTTCGAGTTCCGTTCCGAGCTGTTGTAGGTCTAGGGGATGGATCCAGGCGATCGCCGTGCGGTCTGACACGATCGCCAGGTCTCCCAACACCTGGGATTGCAAACTGGGGAACCAGGGATGACGTACCAGGGCCATGGCACTGGCTAACTCGGTTTCTGCCTGGGTGAGAGAGGGGAGGGGAAGGCGATGGATTTGTAACGGTGGCAGGGCCTCCCCCCCGTGATGCTGTAATTCCCTCTGAAAGTCGGCGATCGCCGTGGTAGGTAAACTGACTAACAGGCGAATCCGTTGGGACTGCACCTGGGCGAGTAGCCATGACCAGAGTGGCGATTCTTCCTCGTGCAGACCGTCCGAGTCTGGCAGTTGCTGCCAGGGTAACCTGCCATTTTCCCCATCTAAAATCAGCCATAGACCGTCCGGTGGCAAGGCTGCGGACAGGGCTTGCAAACGGGCTTCCAGGGACATTACTTCAGAGGACAAAGTTTCGATGTCCGCCAAGATCTGGGGCAATTGCGCCCACAACTGCGTTTCCCAATCCTCAGCAAAAGGGACTAAAATGACAAATTTTTCCGCTAGTTGGGGCATCACCTCTGCCTGAAGCCAAGAACTGCGTCCGTCCCCGGATTCAGCGCTTAAAATGACGATGGGGGCAGGGGACTGGGCCCAAGTCCGTTGTAAAGTTTGCCAGGATAAGGCCGGGGCAAAGGGATAGGCCGCTTCCGTTATATCCTCTTCCAGTCCCCCCAATAACTTTTCCGGGGTGAGGGGATGGCGATAGGTTCGTTGATGGGGCCAGCAGGGCAAAGCCACCGGCCCGGCAAAAGCCCGTAACCCGATGCGATATTCCCAGCGGGAATAGTCTTGATCGATCGCCACCACACCTAACCAATCTTGAAATTGCAAACAACATTCCCGTTGTTCCACCAAAATAGCTAAATACAACCGGGGATTATCGGCAAAGTCCAGCGTGTTCTGGGCCTGTTGAAGAACTTGGACCGCTTCCTGGGGTTGATCATTGGCCAACAGGATACGACCGGAAAGGTAGTAGAGCCACGGGGTAAAGGGATGGGGGTGGGGTAATGCCGGGGTCTGGGTCTCAAAGGCCCGTTTCAGGGCCTCTTCCGCTTCATCAAACTTCCACTGCTCCACTAACGCTTCACTCAAGTAGGCATAGGCCCGGGCAATGAGGGCTTGAAGTTCTAATTCCGGCCAGGGGTTATCTTCGTTGGGATGGGGGGTGGTCTCCGTGGCGGTGAAGGGGGAAAGTTGATAGAAAAAAATCAAACTATTTTCTGCGGCCTGTCGCAGTCCTTCCCAATCCTCAATCTCCCGCAGGGCATTCCCCAATAAATCGAGGCTATCCCCATGGAAAAACCGCCATTGTCGCTCGCTTAAGCCGGCGATCGCCGTTTCGGCATGGTGCTGGGCCCGTTGCCAACGTTCATGGCCCCGATTCCGTTCCCCCGTGGCGGACAGGACAAAGAGATAGCCCAAACGGATACTTAACCAAATCAGTGGCGCTTCATCCCCCAATAGCTCCCAAATATCTAGACTTTCCCGATAACACGCTATGGCCCCTTGCCGTCCTTGCTCCCCCTGGCTTTCTAGGGCTAGCCCTTGTAACAGGGTTAACTTGCCCTGCAACACACTCATCGGCTCTAGATCCATCACGGTGGGATGGTTCGTTAAGGTGGTCACCCAATCGGGCAATCGCTCCCGGGCCTGCTGCCGTTCCAGGGGGGATATCGTCGCCGGCTCCTGCCACACCGCTTGCCACATTTCATCAATGGCGGTTTCCAGATCAGCAATGGCCAAACGCAGATCAAACCAATGGCACTGACCGGTCAAAAACGTTTTTAACCCTTGAAAAGTTTCGGCGATCGCCTCAGAAACGAGAATAATCCAATGGAAAGGCTGATCCCCCCGGCGTTGCGCTTTAATTTGGGCTAACTTGGTCAAAAAACCCTGGGGATTGGGATGGTCAACTAAGCCAGAAATTAATAAAACTTGGCCCTGAAAATCCGTTAACTGCTCTAATGCCCCTTGTAATCCTTCCCGCTGACTGGCATCAAACAATAGGACTTGAAGGGTGGACTGTAACCCCTCCTGCACCCAAGAAACGTCATCGCATAGGCAAAAATAGGCGTTATCCTCCGTGGCTAACCCTTGGACTTGGTCAACCAAAAACTCTAAACGCTGTCTTTGTTGAGAAAAGCACGATAACATGGCGGCGATCGGCATAATAGCAGTTGATTAATCCAGACGCACTGACCCCCACCCTAGGTGCCCATCTTGCGCTTCATGGTTTCCAACTCTTCTTCCAATTCCCAGCGTTTGAACTCTGCATCGAGGGGGTCAAGCTCCCGTCGATAGGGTTGATGGGTTTCCCCTTGATTCCAGCCGGTGGTGTCCGTGGCGGTAGCGGCTTTTTGGGCCGCGGCCACCTTCTGCTCGGCTTGAACCTGTTGGGCCCGTTGTTGCACCTGCTGCTGTCGTTGCTGGATTTCCTGTAAGAGATCCTGAGCTTGTTTAATGCGCTGCTCCGTGCCTAACCGTTGTCCCCACACTTGATTCCCTTGGCGCAATAACGCCGCTTCCCGCTCCTGGGCCGCCTGGGCTAAGTCCGGGCGATTAGACGCCTGGGCCTTGTTGATGCGACCATGCCACGCTTGGATATCCTCCGCTAGGGAAAGAATTTGGGCTTCTTGATCCTGTTTTTTGCGTTCCAATCCCACCAGTAATTGCCGGGCATCTGCTTCTTGTTCCCGTAACTGCTCTGCCAGGGCCTGCAACTCGAGATGGGGATTGTTCTGTAAAAACTCTTCAAGCCGGTCTTCTA
>JAYKHU010000015.1:0-8083 GCA_035285105.1 Synechocystis sp. | reverse complement strand
CTGGATCAATTAGCGGCGATCGCCCAGGAAGACTTTTTCCTCACCCAAGTATCGGTTTCCTCGGCCTTAGGACAGATGGAAACCCCCAAGGCGATTACCATTTTGCAATCCTTGGCCAATCAAACCCCCGACGGGCGGGTGCGACGGATGGCAGAAGAAGCTATTAAAAAAGTGCAAGCAAAAATTAAAGCCGATGACAAAGTGAAAACCCTACAGGACAGTGTGGATAAGCTACAACAGGAAAACCAAGACCTGAAAAGTCGCTTGGCTAAGCTGGAGTCAGTGGCGTTTACAGCCCAGAATGATTGAAGACGCCTCATTCATGTCATTCGGGGGTATTTAACTGCAATATGTCTTCCTGAGGCGAGACTGTTCCACCAAATCGTACTTCTTCGGCGATGCGTTTAATGACGCTGGCCACAGGTACTGCCAGTAATACCCCCAACAATCCCGCTAATTCTGCACCAATGAAAATGGAAATCAGAATCCAAACGGGGTTTAAACCAATTTTATCTCCCATTAATTGAGGGGCAATGGCATTGTCGGTGATTTGGTCGATGATCAGGGCACTGATAAAGAATTGAGCGGCAAACGCCCCACTTTTCAACCCCAAAATAATGGTGCCAAAGAGGGTAACCACAGCTCCAGCAAAGGGAATTAGACTGGCAAGACCTAAACCAAAGGCAAATAAAATAGCATAGGGCAATCCGAAAAGTCCAAACACTAGTAGACGCGCCACACTAGAACCTGTGGCTAAAATTAACCGACTCATAAAGTAATCTTTGAAAATTTCGGCCGTGTAGCGGGGAATTTTTGTGTCCCATGGTGAGGGAAACCAACTGAAGATTCCCTGCCAGAATTTTTCTCCCCCTAGCAGTAGAAAAATGGTCAAAATCAGAATCACAAAGGTGTTCAACACCCCATTGAGGGTTCCCGTGAGTAGTCCTAGGGCTTTACCGCCGATTCCATTTAAGCCTTTACTCAGGGCAGTAAACAGTTTCTGGAGAAGTTCGTCAACATTAATGCCCGCATTGGTTAACTCTGTGGCGATCGCCGAATTAGCCAATTGCTCAAGCTGGGTTTGACTAGACTCCAACCATTTCGGTAAATCTTCGATTAAGTTCCCCAATTCCGTCACCATTAACGGCACAAAGGTCAGTCCCAGAAAGACGATGACCGCAAAACTGATAATCCCCACTGCGGCGATCGCCAATCCCTGGCGAATCCCGCGATTAACGAGAAAACGAATGGTGAGTTTGAGCAAAAAGGCAATTAACGTCGCAATTATCAAATAATTAAATAACGCGGCAAAGCGGCTAATAATTAGCGAGAGTAAAACGCCGTTGAGAAACAGTAGCGGAAAAACCAACAGTAACTTTAGCCAACCCGGTAGGGATTTGATCAATGCTTGCATGGGAAATAGAAATTAATAATTGGATTGCAGCCTTTACCGTCTAGGTCTAATTACTTGGGAATGTTACTAATTCATAAACACTCAATGTTAAGTCTTGATTAATTTGGCTAGGGGTGTTATAGTCACTCACCTATGCACTACGCCATTCCTAAAACCACCGCAGAAATCAACGCCCTCCGCCAGTTTCCCGCCAATGAAGAATTGGTTGCCGTGGCGATCGCCGGTGTGATTGGTTGGGCCCGTAGCCAAGGGCAATCCCTCGATGATGTTGTCGCTGCCATCTTAAATGAAGACGGTTTCTTAGATTACCCCCAGCGTGATCGCCTTAGCGAGATGATGGGTCAGGCTTGGCAGGCACTACCGCATTTGCCCAGTCCTTCGCCCACTGCAACACCGTCTGCACCCGCGCCGATGTCGGGGCCTCACAATACAGCCGCAGTACCGGTTCCGTTCCACTAAAACGTATTAATAACCAACCGTCCCCCGCCATGCGGAATTTATAGCCATCGGTGGTGCAACAATCCGTCACGGTTTCTCCGGCAATCTCAGTTAAGGGGGATTGCGCTAACCGATCTAATAACGCAGAGCGAATTGCCATGCTGGCTAAGGGCAGATCAATCCGGTCATAAACACTGATGAAACCGACTTTTTCTTGCAGTTGACGGTAGCGATCGCTGATATCCTGCTGGGACTGCACCACCGCTTCCAACACATACAACGCCGACAGCAGCGCATCCCGCTCAGGAATATGGCCGCCATAGCCAATGCCCCCGGATTCCTCACCCCCAATTAACACTGACTCATTCAACATCCGATCCGCAATGTATTTATAGCCGATCGCCGTTTCCGTCAGGGGAATCTGGTAGAGGGCCGCTAATTTGGGGATTAAATCCGAGCCGCTGACTGTTTTGACAATTTCGCCGCCAGTCCCTTGCTTACTCGCTAAATGGTCAATCAAAATCGGAATTAAACCCTGGGAACTGAGGAAATTGCCCTGGCCATCCACCGCCGCAATGCGATCGGCATCCCCATCAAACACCAACCCCACCCGCAATTCCGATCCACCGGTTTGGGCCGCCGTCTTTAACGCTGTCAATAATTTCGGCACATACTTGGGCAACGGTTCCGGGGATCCCCCTTCAAATAACGGATCGCGATCGCCGTTAATTTCATCAATGACACAGCCCAATAGCCGTTCTAAACCCGAGGCCGCTGCCCCGTGCATCACATCGGCAAACACCCGTAATTGTCCCTGTTCAATGGCCGCTTTAATCGGCTCAACATTGACCTTTGTCCGTAACCCTTGGCAATAACTGGGCCAGGGATCAAACCGTGTGACACTCCCCCCCGCCTTAGGCTGAGGGAAGGGTTCCCCTAACCGTGCTTCAATTTTTTCCGTAATCTCTCCCCCCACCGAGCCGCCAAAGGCCCCTTTCACTTTGAGCCCGAGATAATTGGCCGGATTGTGACTCGCTGTTAATACCAATGCCCCTAGGGCCTGTTCTTGATGGGCCGCCCAACTAAAGGCTGGGGTTGGTGCATAGTCTTCACTTAGCCAAACTTCAAATCCCAGCCCCTGCACCGTATTAGCCACTAATACGGCAAATTGTTCCGCCATAAAACGGCGATCGTGCCCCACAATAATTCGGTGTTGCCGACCCTGTCCCCCAAATTCTTCTGCCAGCACTTGGGCCGCAATGGCTGCAACCTGGGCCACCCGTTCAAAGGTGAATTCTGCGGCGATGACACCGCGCCAACCATCAGTGCCAAATTTAATCGGAGCCGGAGTGTAGACCATGATCAACCTGATTTTGCTAGGGGTGTCGAGGCTTATTTTACCCCAGCGTTAGCGGTCTTCCGGAACGAAATACCAACCAAAGTTAACCCTTGGCCGAAAGGTGCTGAATCAACTGAGAAATTTGCTTGGCATTAAACACCTGGGACAAAACACTGGCCGCAGCACTGGGTTCCGTGGGAATTAGAACTTGGGGAGTCTGGGCCGCCGCTAAATGTTTTAACCCTTTGCTGGCTTTTATCTCGTCCGGTTGCTGGAGGGCAAAGCAATCACAGCCTTGTTTCAAATCCGTCAGCACCACGGGGGCTAGGGTTCGATAGGAGTGGATTGGGTTGGTGATCGCCTGTTCACAGAGGGATAAAACCTGCTGCCATGCCTCTTGTTTAGGGGCCAGTTTCCCCAGGCGTCCGCAATACTCTAACAACTTATCCCGGTTAGTCCCCGTTGCTTCTTGTTTAAAAACTGCCAACATCTTGTGTAACAGGACTTTAATTTCAGCAGGGAGATCGGAGACATCGTTGGAAACCGGCGCCATGGTTGCGGTGGCATCCACGTCGGCTTCTGGGGTAGACCCTCCATGGTTGAGCAGGTAATTGAGATAATTCTGAAGCTCTTCAAACTGATGGGACGCTCCTTCCACAATGGAATCTGCTTCCTCTGGCTGGAGACCTGAGGGACTTTGTAACTTTTCAACTAAATCCTGCAGTACGTCGTACCCTTTTAGAAACAAGGATTCCAGTTTTTGATCGATGGGTAACTGATGCTCCTTTAAAACCTTGAAGGAATCCTCAAGGCGGTGGGCGGTTTTTTGAATACTGGTATAGCCCAACATGGCTGCCCCCCCTTTGACAGAGTGGGCCGCCCGAAACATCTCATTAACCTGCTCTGAATCCTGAACCACCGCTGAGAGATCAAGGATGCCACGCTCCAGAGTTTCCAAATGTTCTTGAGCTTCTTCGATGAAATAGCCCAGGATTTTCTGTTGATCCAAGGTCGTACCCTCAAAATTGGAACGCTATTCTCTGTCAAAGTGTACCGATAAAGTTGCTCAAGATCCAACTCTATTCTCAAACTCAAGTCACTTCAGACCGTTAGATATTCTCTATGGTATCGGCAAAACCTGATCGTTGACGGTAAAACAGCATTGATAAATTCCGTTTTTGAGCAAATCTTAACAATCTTGACGGTTTGCCTTTGTTAAGGATGCCAACATTAATCGGCACAGGCTTAGAGGTCAGATGCTGAGTTGGGTAATGGCAATGTTGCCCCCAAAACAGACATCCACATCCGAACCCGGTTGCCGGGGACGCTGACTATATTCCCCTTGGTAGTGGAAACTGCTGCCCTCGACCTTGAATTCCACCAACAGGGGATCTCGGCTCGGTTCACAAAATATCAGTTCAGGGTCAGGATCGTCGGGGGTCAAATGGGGTAAGTTGACATTCCAAAAATGTTGGGGCGGTAAGGGTTTTTGCCAGAGCACCTCCAGGACGATCGCCGACCAGCGACTAGCCCAGGCCCAATCAATGGTGAGGGGACGATTAATCCAATGGGAGATGGCGATCGCCTTTTTGCCCAAAATGGCCGCTTCCCGCACCGCCGCCACCGTTCCCGATAAATACATATCAATACCCAGGTTTCCCCCCGCATTAATGCCCGCAATCACCCACTCCGTTTCGGGATAAAAATGCGTTAAACCTAAGCGGGTGCAGTCCGCCGGGGTGCCATGAACTGCGTAGCGATCACGGTTTCGTTTTTCTACTGTAATGGGGACATCGGTGGTGACACGGTGACCACAACCGGAATGCTGCAGGGTGGGGGCCACCCAAACCCCCCGCTGGTCTAATGCGTTGAACAGGGCTTGTATGCCAGGGGCGTCAATGCCATCGTCATTGGTCAACAAAAAAGTCATCATTAAATTTGCAGTAGGTGGGCGATGGGGGGGGGAACCGGCAATAGGATACAAACCAAAATGGCGATCGCCAAAATGCCTAAAAAGTCCCGGCGATCATCTAGTTCACTGACATCATTCAACGCGGGTTGATCGCCAACGGGCATCAGCAACAAAATAATGGCCCAGAGGAAGAAGTCTCTGCGAATAAACGATAACAGCACCATCACCACCCGGGTAATTTGGCCTGCCAGAATTGCGGCCCGCTGCCCCAGCATGGCGTGGATAATGTGACCTCCATCCAGTTGACCAAAGGGCATCAGGTTCAATGCCGTCACAATCAGACCGATATAGCCGGCGATCGCCAGGGGATGGAGATCCAACACCGTCTTAGGGATAAATTCCCCCCCCAAGGCCAATTTGCTAATCACCGACATCAACAGGGAAAACCGGGGATCCAGGGAGTCAAATTGCAACAAATTGGTATTTTCGGGCATGGGCACCACCGCAGATTGCCCCAGGCCCCACCAGAGGATAGGCAACGTCACCACCAAACCCCCTAACGGTCCGGCGATCGCCACATCAAATAGCGCTTTTCGGTGGGGAACCGGGGACTTCATTTGGATAAAAGCGCCGAAGGTTCCCAAAAAGAAGGGAATGGGAATGAAATAGGGTAATGTTGTCCGAATTTTGTAATGGATGGCGGTGAGATAATGGCTGAATTCATGGCAGCCCAAAATCGTCAAAATCGCCAAGCTGTAGGGGAGTCCCACTAACAAGGTTTTGGGGCCGGCTTTCAAGGCTTCAGCGGTTAACCCGGCCATTTCTGCCCCAATCATGGTGGTGGTGAACAGGGTCAACAACACTAACACCAGCGCTAACCAGGGATTGTTAAGCGTTTGGGTTTCTGGGGACGGGGCATCTTTCGCTTGGGACGGATTGGGAACGAGGGCAAAAAACGGTTGACCCTGAAGGCTTTCCTGAAATAACACCAAAAAGCGATCGCCAAACACCTCTTCCACATTATCCTTGACCCGTTCGTAGGCCATTTCCGGTGCCACTTGGAGTTTGCCGCGACAGAGGATAGCTTGGGGACGGTAATCTAATTGCTGCAAATAATACACTCCCCAGGGAAAACAGTCCCGCAGGGATTTCTCCTCGGACGCATTAATAGGGCGGGTGGGTTCTTTCTGGGTTGAGGGGGCGCTATCAATATTACCTGCCTGACTCAAGGGGGAAGTTGTCTCCTCCGGGGTGATTCGTCCCTTTTGCACTAACCACCAATAGAGAAACGGACAGATGAGAAAGGGCCCAAGCAACAGCGGAACGGGTAACGGGGTATCGGCACCATAAACCATTGCCCAGAGGGTCCAGAGGGTTGCCGGGGTCATCAACACTAACCAGAGCAGCCAAATGGGGGTTCGAGTAATGGGGGTAGCGCTGCGTTTAACAACAAAATAGGTAATAACAGCAAGGATGAGCAGAAAAAGCCACATTGGTTAGAGTCGTTTAAAGTCAGGAATGAAGGCAATGGTCACGCCCGGGGGTTAGTGCTGAATTGGTCAAGGGGATTCTCAATCATTGTACCAACCCTTGACTGGATTCAATTTTCACGCAAAATCCGCAGGGTCGTCACTTCTCCCTCAGGGTTTGGAGGAAGTGATAACCTACAGTCTAGGTCATTCGCCTCCGCCGCTGCCATTGACCCTCCATCCTGCCCCATTGATTGTTTCAGTCCCTATGGCGATCGCCAAACTTCCCCGTCAAATTGCGCCCAATCTCTATCGTTTTGCCCCTAATCGGGAAACCTTGGGGGGAACAGCTTATCTGTTGGTTGAACCAGCGGGGAATATCTTGATTGATTGTCCGACCTGGGACGACACCATTCAGCAATGGTTAACGGCGTTGGGTCCTGTACGTTGGCTTTGCCTAACCCAGCGGGATGCCCATAGTCCAAAATTGTCCGCCCTCCAACAAGTTTTAGGGTGTCAAGTAATTGTCCAAGAACAAGAAGCCTATTTACTCCCCCACCTCAAAGTCTGTCAGTTTAAAAATCAATTACCCCTGTCTGAAACTTTAACCGCCTTTTGGACTCCTGGTTATTCCCCGGGAGCCGCTTGTTATTATTGGTCTGATAATGGCGGTATTTTATTTACCGGTCGTCATTTATTACCCGATGTAGACGGTGGTTTAACCCCCTTACGTCATCCGAAAACCTTTCATTGGCCCCGTCAGGAAGCTAGTGTCAAAAAAATTTGGAATTATGTGGCCGACAAACCCTTACATGCTGTTTGCCCCGGGGGGAATGTGGGTTATTTACGGGGCAAAGATTGGTTTAAAATCGATTAGAAATAGTGTGCCGAGCTAGGGGCATTACCAGATGACAGCAACAGTTCTCAGAATACCACCAGCCGTCAATTTTACGTCAGAGCAATTCTACGATCTGTGTCGTATTAATCCTAATTGGAAACTAGAACGAGAGGCGACAGGAGACTTAGTCATTATGTCACCCACTGGGGGAGAAACTGGGGCCCGGAATGCTGATATTCTCATTCAATTAGGTCTGTGGAATCAACGAAAATCCCAAGGAATCGTTTTTGATTCTTCCACTGGTTTCCATTTGCCCAACGGTGCTGACCGATCGCCAGATGTTGCTTGGGTCAAAAAGGAGCGTTGGCAGGGGCTTTCCCTCCTAGAGCGAGAGAAATTTCCGCCGTTAGCCCCCGATTTTGTGATCGAGTTAATGTCCCCCACGGACAATTTATCCGATGCACAAACAAAAATGATTGAATATCAACAGAATGGGGTAAAAATGGGATGGTTGATTAACCGCCGACTGCAACAAGTAGAAATTTATCAACTCGGGAAGGAAAGGGAAGTTTTAACTAAGCCAAAATCTCTGAGTGGCGACCCTATCCTCGTCGATTTTCGCCTGAATTTAACTAATTTCTGGTGATTCCAGGCAATTCACTGGCTGTTTAAC
>JAYKHU010000014.1:0-15558 GCA_035285105.1 Synechocystis sp. | reverse complement strand
CGGTCTGGGTAAACGAGTTTCGCGGCGATCGCCCCGGGAATGGCAATGCCCATGGCGGCAAATCCGTTGGAAATCAGGCAGGTATTGGGACTATCGCAGTGGTAATGGCGAGCCATCCACATTTTGTGGGCCCCCACATCGGAAATGACCACATCGTCGGCCCCCATCACTTGGCGGAGATCGTAGATAATTTTTTGCGGTTTAACTGGAAAGCCCTGGTCATCAGCGTAATGTTCATACTCCGCTTTAATTTCCGTCCGCAGAGATGCCCCAAAGGGGGTTTTCTTCCCTTGGCGATCGCACCGTTTGAGTAAATCCAAGAGGGAATCGGTGATGTCCCCCACCACTTCGATTTCAGGGATATAACTACTGTCAATTTCAGCGGGGGTAATGCCGATGTGAACAATAGGCAAATCACCATTGGGATTCCATTTTTTGGGGGAATATTCAATCAGGTCGTACCCGACGGCAATTACCAAGTCACTGCGCTCAAAGGCACAGGTAATATGATCCCGTTGTTGTAATCCCACCGTCCACAGAGAGAGGGGATGGGTGTAGGGGATAGTGCCTTTGCCCATGAACGTATTGGCCACGGGAATATTTAGATTGGTGGCAAATTCCGTTAACGCTTCGCTGGCCCCGGCCCGGATGGTGCCGTTACCGGCCAAAATAATCGGATTCTTCGCTTTAGAAATGGCATTGGCCGCTGCCCCGAGGGTACGAAAGGCGGCATAGACTTTTTCCCGACTATCCCGCCGCAGGGGTTTCCCATCCACCGGCATCGCAGCAATATTTTCCGGTAAATCAATGTGGGTTGCACCGGGCTTCTCACTCTGGGCAAGTTTAAACGCTTTCCGCACCACTTCTGGGGTAATACTAGGACGCACAATTTGCCGTGTCCACTTGGTTACCGGGTCAAACATGGCCACCAGGTCTAAATATTGGTGGGATTCAATGTGCATCCGGTCAGTGCCCACCTGTCCCGTAATCGCCACCAGGGGAGCGCCATCCAAATTCGCATCGGCCACCCCCGTCATCAAATTAGTTGCACCGGGGCCGAGGGTAGAGAGACAAACCCCCGCTTTACCGGTCAGTCGCCCATAAACATCGGCCATAAAGGCCGCTCCCTGTTCGTGGCGGGTGGTGATAAAGCGGATGGAAGATTGCTTCAGCGCTTCGAGGATATGGAGATTTTCTTCCCCGGGTACACCAAAAATGTATTCAACGTCTTCATTTTCCAGACATTGAACCAACAACTCCGCTGTGTTTAATTCCCCCATAGTCTTGCCCGATTTCCTCAAATGCTAGATAAGTTAATAAAATAAATTGCCTAACCTAGCCTAACGAATTGCCGAGGCTTTTGGCGGTTAATTTCCCGAGGCCTGCCATGACCGTTACGCCCCCTGTCCCCGCGTCTTCCCCCTGGAACTGGCTCAAATCCCATCTCTTCAATAATTGGGGCAATGGTCTCTTGAGTTTAGTGTTGTTGCCCCTGATCACCTGGGGCGTCTGGTCGATCGCCGTTTGGGGGGTCACGATCGCCGATTGGTCAGTGGTGAGTCAAAATTTACGGTTACTGTTGGCGGGACGTTACCCCGTTGAATTGCTTTGGCGGGTTTGGTTAAGTGTCGCCCTGGGGATGGCGATCGCCGGTTTATCCTGGGGCAGCTTGAGTCAGGGCAAACTCTGGACGCAACAGGCCATGATTTATTTAGGCATCCTGACCGCTGGTGCCGTGGGGCTGGCCTTACCGGGGGGATTCCTAACGATCTTGAAAGTGATCGGTCTCTTGTTATTGTTTGTAGCTAGCAGTCTCGGGGGCAAGAGGGTGCGAGCCGTTCTCCAAACTCAACAGTGGGGATTTGCCCTGGTTTGGTTACTAACCTATGGGGGGATCCTGTGGCTGCTGCAAGGGGGTTTAGGTTTAGAAACCGTGCCCTTAGATGACTTGAGTGGCTTGATTTTAACGCTGTTAACCGCGAGTATCAGCATTGTTTTATCCTTTCCCTTTGGTATTTTGTTAGCCCTGGGACGACAAAGTTCCCTGCCCATCATCCGGGGCTTAGCCATTCTCTACATCGAGCTAATTCGGGGTTTGCCCTTGATTGGTATTTTATTTATGGCCCAGGTGATGTTGCCGTTGGTGTTACCGGTGGGGGTGCGGCCCGATCGGGTTATCCGGGCGATCGCCGGCTTTACGATTTTTAGTTCTGCTTACCTAGCGGAAAATGTACGGGGCGGATTGCAAGCCATTCCCCAGGGTCAATGGGAGGCCGCCCGGGCGTTGGGATTGAATATAGGTCAAACCCTCGGCTTGATCGTGTTGCCCCAGGCCCTCCGCACCGTAGTTCCCGCCATCATTGGTCAATTTATTAGCCTGTTTAAAGACACCTCCCTATTGGCGATCGCCAGTTTGGTAGATTTATTGGGCATGGCACAACTCATTTTAGGCAATCCCAAATTTGCGGGGGATTACGCCGAGGTCTACCTGTTTGTTGCCGCCATTTATTGGGGGTGTTGCTTTGCCATGGCCCAGGCCAGCCGTCGCTTAGAAGTGAAAAATACAGCATCCTGATTGGGAAAAAGCGCGTTTCAGCAACGGGGATGATAAATTTGATTAACCCTCTGCCCTCGTTCCCTGGCAGCATTTCGTTATTAACTGCACTTTATGGTACTGATATCCGGGTTACGACGCTTCAACTTATTGACTGTGGGGCTGATCCTGGGTAGCCAAGGGGTCTTCGCCATGGTGACACCGGCCCAAGCCACCGCTTTAACCAAAACTCAAATTGAAACCGCTTCTCAAATTCTCTGTCAGGCCCTAGAAGAGGGGCAATCCCCCGAAGCCGCCAAAGATGCCGCTACGGCCTATTTAATTGAGCAGGTGGAGGATAAACAACCGTTAAGCCCTAACGCCATTCGTCGTCAGATGCGCCCCGCTGTGGCGAAGCAGTGTCCCGACCAGGCCCGTAAACTCAAAAATCTCTAAGTCGCCATGCGTCTCGCCACCAAAATTGAAGCCATTCTCTATCTACAAGCCCGGCCCTTGGCGATCGCCGAGTTAATGGAAATTAGTGGTGAAGAGCGTCCAGCCATTGAGGACGCCTTGATGGAATTAATGGAAGATTATGCCCATCGTGATAGTGCATTAGAAATCTGCGAAACCGATCAGGGGTATAGCCTGCAATTACGGGCCGCGTTTCAAAGTTTAATCCAAGACTTTGTGCCAGCGGACCTAGGAACCGGGAGCTTGCGTACCCTAGCGGCGATCGCCATTAAGTCCCCCATTTTACAAACGGAATTAATCGAACTACGGGGAAGCAGTGCTTATCAACAGGTTCAGGATTTGGTAGAAGCGGGATTTGTGAGGAAACGACGGCAAACCGATGGGAGATCCTACTGGTTAGAAGTTACCGACAAATTCCACCAATATTTCGAGATTGACAAACTTCCTCAAAATTAGGCCCCATTCCTTTTACAAATTTTTACCTCAGCCGCTATAGTGGAAAATGACAAAAGTGGTTAAACTATCAATCCGACGTTAGGGAGTGATAATGGAATTCAACTTTGACTTTTATGCGTCTGAACAGGAAGAACAACAGGTTAATACCCTGATTCAGTATTTACAAAAGCAGCATCCCGATACCCTCTCGTGGATTGCCCAGTCCGCTAGCTCAGAAATCAAAGATATTATTTACCAAAACGTCCAGGGTTTAGTGGGAATGCTGCCGTCAGAAGACTTCCATATGCAAATTACCACCGACCGCGAAGATTTTGCTAACCTGCTTGCTTCCGCCATGATGACAGGGTATTTCCTCAGCAAAATGGAACAACGTAAAAATTTAGAGTCATCCTTTAGCAGTTCCGACACTCTTTAAAGGGTCAGATAATAATCAACAACAAAGACTTTTCCCCTAGCCGGTAACAATTAGCTTATGGTTAATAACTGTCCGGTGAAATGTTTTTGTTATGGCTCCCCGTTTATTTCCCCAGCAGTGCTTAAGTAAACCGGCCTATCGTCTTTACTGTACGGGGGTTTACTGTCGCTGGGCAATGGTGGGGCTGCTCTGGCTAACCCTAATTCCCTGGGCGATTTTTCAGTTCCGGGACGATATTCAACTGTTGGTCGATCACTTTACCTGGGTTGGTCTCCGCTATAGTTTCGCCTTTCGTTTACTACCGACGTCCTGTTTATTTCTCGGGATTGGGGTCACCGGCTCTGTTTTGGTGAGACAAAGCTGCCATCTCCTCTGGGGACTCTCCCTCAAAGAACGCAATCGTCTCATTCGTGATACCGCCAAAATTCGTCAGATCGGCCCCCGTCATCCCCTCTGGAAATGGTTATTCCCCAACTAAGTCCATGGGCGGGAATTTTCCATGGGCGATCGTTTGCCTAGCTGTTGGCCGGCACAAACGTTAGTGATACCCCATTCATGCAGTACCGTTTACCGGTGGGTTTCGGCCCATCGTCAAAGACATGGCCCAGGTGACCCCCACAACGACGACAATGCACTTCGGTGCGGGTCATAAAAAAGGACTTGTCTACGGTGTAGCCCACCGCATTGTCCAAAGGGGCATAGAAACTCGGCCAGCCGGTACCGGAATTAAATTTGGTTTCTGAGGAAAACAAGGGCAATTCACAGCCTGCACACTCGTAAATACCCGCATCATAGGTTTTATCAAGGGGGCTAGTGCCGGCCCGTTCCGTACCATGTTTACGGAGCACTTTGAATTGTTCAGGGGTTAACTGCTCCTTCCATTCCGCTTCCGTTTTGGTGATTTCAAAGGTCTCGTTAGTGTTAGTCATAGGGTCTGAATTATCTGCTGAAGCAATATATTGGGCGAGCCAGACGGCACCAAGGGAAGCCGTGCCCACTTCTAAAAGGTAGCGTCTTTTCATAGATCGAGGCAGTTGAAGAAAACAGTCCGGTTAGGTCGCGTTGAAATGACGAGCCATGGCCAGAACTGTTTTTACTATGACGGAGTTTACTGAGTTTTGCCTGAAGAAGGGTTTAACATTTCCCCAAGCTTAGGTATTGGGGGATTGAAGTTGGGCCGTCTGCACCGTTAAATTCAACCGGCGATCGCCCCGGAGAATCCCCAGTTTAATCGGACGATTGAGGCCAGCATTTTCCACAATGGCTTGGAGTTTGGCACCATCGGTAATGGGGCGATCGTCCACCGCCACAATCACATCCCCGCGACGAATACCGGCCCGTTCCGCCGGGGTATCGGGTAACACCCGCATCACTAAAATGCCATCCACTTCCGCCACAATGAAGGGGGAATTGGGATTGCGATTATTTTGGCGGGCCAGATCAGCGGTGAGGTTAACCATTTGCACCCCGATATAGGGATGGGGCACTTTCTGGCCGGCAATTAAGGTATTTTGCAACGCCTTGGCCTGATCGATGGGAATGGCAAAGCCGATCCCATTAGCGTCGGCACGGATGGCGGTGTTGATGCCGATGACTTCCCCCTGGGCGTTAAGGAGGGGCCCCCCGGAGTTACCGGGATTGATGGCCGCATCGGTTTGGATAAATTCCACCCGTTTATCAGGAATCCCCGCTTTCGCTGCCGATCGCCCTAGGGTGCTGATAATGCCCAGGGTCACCGTGTTATCCAACCCCACAGGGTTGCCCACGGCGATCGCCCAATCCCCCACCTGTAAATTCCGTGATGTGCCTAAGGGGGCGACGGGTAACCGTTCCCCCTGGGGAATGATTTTGACCACCGCTAAATCTGTAACTTCATCGGTGCCCCGGACTTCGCCATCAAACGTACGACCATCCTTGAGGGTGACCACCACCTTACTGGCATTATCCACCACATGGGCATTGGTCAAAATAATGCCGTCGCCATCAATAATAAAGCCCGATCCTTGCCCCACAATCCGCTGTTCCCGGGGAGGAATGGGAAAAGATTGACCAAAAAAGTCGCGGAAAAACGGATCATCGAAAATGGGATCAACGCGACGGGTGACAACGGTTTCCGTATCAATCCGCACCACCGCGGGCCCGGTCTTCGCCACCGCCGTCGCAACAAAACTCTCAGAACTCATGGGCCGGGCTTGCTGGGCCACCGTTACCGACGCCGCACGAACCTCATCAGCCACGGCTGAAGCCTGGGGGAGATTGGCTAAACCAAAAACCGTCCCCACGACAAATGTTAGTAAATAACCGCTGATGCGGCGTAACCAAGTCGGGTATTTCATCGTCGCCAACGCACCAATTAACAAGGGTTTATCTGAATTTTTGTGACAATAACCATCCTAGCAGAGGGGATTTTTTCCTTGGCGATTGCCTGACAGTTTGGGGAGTGGTTCAGTCCTTGGCTTATGGTCGGAGAGCCAAAAGCGTATTTTGCTCCGGTTACGACTTTCTCCATCGCACATGATTTTCGGAATTCAGATCATGAAATGAAATTATTTTGAAGCGTGTAATCACGGTTTTTTGCCCCTAATAAGCGGCTGGCTCCCAGGCGCATCGGGGAAATTCCAGATGCCAACATGGAAATCGGGGTCTTTTCTCTTGTGTTTAATAAAGAATTAAGATTTATAACAAACCGAAAAATCTTGCTTCCCTTTCCAAGGATTTTGGGTAAAATTCGTTACAGACGCTAATATCTATTTTTGAAACAATTAAGATACATTTCAGCTTCACGCTTCAGGTTGATTAAGAATGGCAATCTTAGGAGCCGTTGGGAGTGAGAGCCATCTGAGTGCCTGCTGTTTTTTCTCGACACGGAGTTTTCCTGTCTATGAAGATCAATTCTCTACTGCGAGCTTATGAAAAGGGGCTTCGGGATTTTTCCCATGAAAACTTGCAAAATATTGACATTTCAGGGTTGACGTTCATCGCAGTTAATTTCCAGAGGGCAAATCTTATGGGAGGCAATCTGCGCCGGACATTTTTAACGAAAGCTGACCTGGAGTCTTGTCAGCTTAACTGGGCAGACCTCACCTATGCCAAGCTTAATCAAGCAGATTTGAGTGATGCGGATCTCACTAAAGCGAATTTAAACGGTGCCTTTGCGGTGAAGGCCAATTTTTGTGGTGCAAAAATGAGTGGGTCGGTGCTGACCCATGCTAATTGTCGAGGGGCAAATCTGGAGAATGTGAATTTGTCTGGCGCCAATCTCTTTCGTGTCAATTTTCGTGAAGCTAATCTCCAGGGGGCGAATCTGGCCTGGGCAAATTTACAAGAAGCGCGTCTCAGCTTAGCGAATTTAACGGGGGCTAGATTTTTTGAAACCGATTTACGGCACGCCTTTATGAAGGATATGAACTTAAGTTATGTGCGTTTAGCCGAGATCTGTTTAGATGGGGCTAAGTTGAGTGGGTGTTGCCTAAGGGGGGCTAATTTAAGTCGAGCCAGCTTACGGGGGGCGAATCTCCGGGGGGCAGATTTAACGAACGCGAATTTAAGCTATGCCGATTTAACCGGCGCTAACCTTGAGGGGGCTAATTTAACCCACACCATTCTCCAGGGCACGATTTTGCGGGGGGTAAATCGTGGTGAAACTGTTTCAACGCCCTCCCAACCCTCTGAAATTTCACCGACGGTTTTAACGTTTCAAGATCATTACGATCGCCTATCATCCTTTCCCCTCAATCAACTCGGTCAATTACAGGCGAGTTACGTTTCTTAGGTTCCCTGTCTTCTCATTCCCTCTAAAAACCCCCCTGAATTTAAGCAAATCCAAGGGGGATTATTCATGTCAACCTCTGGTGAGATGACAAAGGCAAATGGGGTTTATTCAGAAAACTCGGCGTCGATCACGTCATCGCCACCGGCGGCACCACCACTAGGAGCTTCAGTCCCGGCCCCCGGTGCGCCGCCCCCTGCTTCTGCGCCCGCTTGTTGATAGACGCTGGAGCCAATGCTATAGAGAATTTGTTGGAGTTCTGGCATTACCGTTTGGATTTTGGCGTCGTCTTCCTGAGCTACCGCATCTTTGAGGTCTTTGATTAAGCCCTCTGCTTTGGTTTTGTCGGCCGCAGGAACTTTATCACCCAATTCGTTGATTTGTTTCTCGGCCTGATACACCAAGGAATCTGCCTGATTTTTGCGGTCAATTTTATCGCGACGTTCTTTATCGGCGGCCGCGTTGGCTTCTGCTTCCTTCACCATCCGATCAACTTCGGTGTCCGGTAGGGTTGACGCCCCGGTGATGCTGATGGATTGTTCTTTGCCGGTGCCCCGATCTTTGGCGGTGACGTTGAGAATCCCGTTGGCATCAATGTCAAAGGTAACTTCGATTTGGGGAACGCCCCGGGGAGCCGGAGGAATGCCATCCAGTCGGAAGGTTCCGAGGCTCTTGTTATCGTTGGACATTTCCCGTTCCCCTTGCAGGACGTGGATTTCCACGTTGCTTTGACCGTCCACTGCGGTTGAGAAAGTTTCGGATTTTTTGGTGGGAATGGTGGTGTTACGGGGAATGATTTTGGTCATCACACCGCCTAGGGTTTCAACCCCGAGGGAGAGCGGGGTCACGTCGAGTAAGAGAATATCCTTAACTTCACCGGCCAGGACGCCCCCTTGGATAGCGGCCCCCACTGCGACGACTTCATCGGGGTTAACGCCTTGGTTGGGATCTTTACCAAGAATCTTTTTGACGAGTTCTTGGACAGCGGGAATTCGGGTGGATCCCCCGACCAAGACGATTTCATCTAGGGCACTTTTGTCGATTTTGGCATCGCGGATGGCGTTTTCTACGGGGATGCCGCAACGGTCAATGAGATCGCTACAAATTTCTTCAAATTTAGCCCGGGACAGGGTTGTATCTAGGTGTTTGGGCCCATCTTGGGTGGCGGTGATGAAGGGCAGGTTAATTTCGGTTTGGCTGACCCCGGATAGCTCAATTTTGGCTTTTTCCGCTGCTTCGGTTAAGCGTTGCAGGGCTTGCTTATCTTGGCGGAGATCGATGCCTTCTGCTTTTTTAAATTCTCCGGCGAGATAGTCAACAATTTTTTTATCGAAATCGTCTCCCCCTAGGTGGGTGTCTCCAGAGGTGGCCAACACTTCAAATACCCCTTCGCCGACTTCCAGGATGGAAACGTCGAACGTACCGCCCCCGAGGTCAAAAACGAGGATTGTTTCGTTATCTTTTTTGTCTAAACCGTAGGCCAGGGAGGCAGCGGTGGGTTCGTTGATAATCCGTAGGACTTCAATCCCGGCAATTTTTCCCGCATCTTTAGTCGCTTGCCGTTGGGAGTCATTAAAGTAGGCTGGGACGGTGATGACAGCCTGGGTAACGGTTTCCCCGAGGTATTTACTGGCATCATCCACCAATTTGCGGAGGACTTGAGCGGAAATTTCTTCCGGGGCAAATTGTTTGCTTTGGGCCGGGCAATCTAGTTTGACGTTGCCGCTGTTATCCCGAATCACGCTGTAGGCAACTTCCGTTGCTTCATTGGTAATTTCATCGTGCTTACGACCAATGAAACGTTTCACGGAATAGAAGGTGTTTCCCGGGTTCATTACCGCTTGGCGTTTGGCAATTTGTCCCACAAGGCGATCGCCATTTTTGGCATATCCCACCACGGAGGGGGTAGTGCGGAACCCTTCGGTATTAGCAATAACCGTGGGCTTTCCCCCTTCCATAACGGCCACACAGGAATTGGTGGTACCCAAGTCAATCCCAACAACTTTTCCCATAATTTTACTTAACTCCCGTTAATGATAAATACATAATGTAGAACGAATAGGATTTAACTGAACTTGTGGAAACAAGCACAATGTCGTTCACATCCCTATCTTGACGGAAGGGTTCGGTTTCTCGGAAGTGGAGGTTTCCGAACCTAAAAAAATGACGGATTCCACCAATACGGATCAAACACTTTCTAGGCAGACTGGGGCAGCGGGGGGCTGTCGAGTTTAGTGAATGGTCACAACGCGGATCTGGGCAATTTTCCAGCGTCCTTGATGACGCACCAACTGATAACGAACGGTCAGATCATCCTGGGCCGGGGAACCGATTCCCTGGGTTGATCCTGTCGGAAACCGTTGGCTGGTTTCCTGTACCCGGGCAATGACGGTGGCTTGGCTCGGATCCTGGGGATTTACCTCGTAGTTGAGCAGTTTGAATTGATGCTCGTATTGCCGATACTGGTTTTGGGCGATATCTTGCTTAATTTGATATTGCTGTTGTTTTAACAGACCCGGTGCTAACACGGCATTGAGGGCGGCTAGATCATGGCTGTCACCGAAGGCCACTTTTTTTTGATCGAGCCAGCTTTGGAGCACCTGCTGCCCGACAGCTTGGGTGAAATTCGTTTGGGTGAGTAATAAGGTATTTTGGGTGGCGGTATCGGGAATAAACTCAGACCCTTCGTTCAAAGAAATGTTTAACTGTTCCCCTTCCAAGGCAGGTAAGGGGGAAAAGCCCCGGAGTAGCCAAAAGGCGCTGCCGCCAATGATGCCCGCTAAGCACAGGAGGAACAGCCCAAAACGAACGGGTTTAATCTTAATCCGTTTTTTACGGCGACGGCGGAAAGGAAGCAGGACGGAATCGTTGAGTTCAGGGTTGAACGGGTCTTCCGGCGGAGTCCCGTAGCCCTCGGGGCGGGTCAGTTCTCCGAAGTAGTGTTCTCCCTCAGCATCGGCTGTGTCCGGGGACGGTACCAGGGGGGTTAATGTGGCGGTATTCCCTGGGGAATGGGTGGCATTTCCAGACTGCAACTCCTGGCGTGATCGACGCTGATGTCGCCCCTTGCGGGTGGTGGGGGCATGGGGATGATAATCATCGGTGTAAGCGACAGAACTGTGTACCATGGGAGTCTCCGTTTCCGGGTTGGCGCTAGGGAGTGACGTTGAGGGAGGGGGGGGAAAATCTAGGGGAGGAGTGTCGTCTAAAAGATGATCTAACTGATCTTGGACAAAGGGATCGTCGAAATAGGCATTTAAGGAAAGACTGTCAGGGCCTAAATCCAGGAAATAGGGTAGGATTTCCCGGGTTAGCCAGGATTCAGTGAACTGATAGAAAGCGAGTAAAACATTGCTGTTATCACTATTTTCATCACCTTCATCGTCAGTGCCTTTGTTGTCCGCGTTCAATGCGGCGATCGCCTTAGTTTCTTGGATGGTGTCCAAGACAAGACTCAGGTTTTCTGTTTGACCTAATAATAAGCCACAAATCGCATTTTCGAGGGCAAGATCTTGACAATTTCCCAACTGTGCTGCCAAAGATTTTGCCTGTAAAACGGCAGGGGGTAACTTACGGTGTATCCCTTGGGCGATCAGGGTATGGATCGCCAGATAGGTGGCAATGGGAGATGGGCGCTGGGTTTCGGGTAAAAATACCGTTGCCTGTTCATCAATGGTGAGGTAAGGACGGAGTTGATGAATGAATTTAAGAAAGTCATCATTTGCTAATCCCGAATGGTCTTGGCCGTCGCCTTCAATGCCCCCCCGATCCTGGATCATGGCTTGCAGGAGTTCGAGGCCTTGTTGGCGGTGTTGTTGAGAGGTGTCCTCTGATGCCTCCGGGGGCTGGGTTAATAGCTCAAGAATGCGATAGGGGCGGAGTTTGTATAGATCTTGACGAATTGTGGTCTGTAAATCGGGAAAAGCGTTGTCGGGTTGCAAGCGGGCATAGGCTTTCAGGCTGGCAGTGCCGGCTAATTCGTAGTGTTGTTGTTGCCAATATTCTCGGCTGAGTTCCCAGTGGGCGAGGGTGACACACAGTAAATAATCGGCTTGGCATTCCGGGGCGGTGATGGCGCTGGGGGACTCATTGACCACGGGTTCCCCATACTCTAAAACCAGCTCATATTCCCCTAGATTCAACAGAATTAACAGGCAACCAATGAGTTGTCGGGGGTCACAGTCAAACTCTGGCTGGCTCAGGGGAATGGCATCGTTGTCCTGGATGTCATCTCCCCACCACTGTTGATCATAGGCTTGGCGGTTTTCCGGATCGCTCAAGGTGTCGTAGGCGATCGCCAATAATTCATTGCGTATGGTGATCGCCGCGTCACTAAATTCTCGACGGGGCAACTGAGCGATGCGATCTTGATAGGCCTGCTCAATTAATTCCTCAGTGGTCTGCTGGGGAATCCCTAAAATACGGTAAAGGTCGAGGGGAATACGCAACGGAAAGGCCTTGGGCAAGTAAACAGATTAAAAGGAAAATGTTAAGAAGTTAATACCATACTATGGTGAAGCCTTTGAATGATCCACAATTCCCCAAGAAAATCATTAAGACTTTGATTCATCATTGATAAATTTCCAAAATATCAAGTCTTGATGTAGGTACAATACCGCACGAGGGCACCGTGTTGGGTGCCATAGCGCACTATTTAGCCCGTAATTTAAAGTTTATTTAAAGTTTCTGTCTTGCCCACTGGTGGGGGGCAGCGGGCAGGGACGGAATGGAAGCGAACCAAGAAATGCTAAGATTTTCCCATCTTGGTCATTCTCCCCCAGCGAAAACGACGCTTAACGGGCAGTGCCTATTTTCAAAATCTTGGGTTGGAAAGCGGGCATGGTCAGGGGGTTAGGGACCGATCGCCGGAAAAATTTATCTCATTCAAGCTAGCAGAACTTATACTATGGTCGCAGAACGCATTTTACCTGAGTTAAACACCTCGGAAGTCTCCTTAGATCGGGAACGTGGGCTAACTCTCTATGAGGATATGATCCTAGGGCGTTTTTTTGAAGATAAATGCGCCGAAATGTATTATCGCGGTAAGATGTTCGGCTTTGTCCACCTCTACAACGGTCAAGAAGCCGTGTCCTCGGGGGTGATTAAGGCCATGCGTCAGGATGAGGATTACGTTTGCAGTACCTACCGGGATCATGTCCATGCCCTGAGTGCTGGTGTGCCGGCCCGGGAGGTGATGGCGGAATTGTTCGGGAAGGAAACGGGCTGTAGCCGGGGACGGGGCGGTTCCATGCACCTATTTTCCGCTGCCCATAACCTGTTGGGGGGGTTTGCGTTCATTGGTGAAGGGATTCCGGTGGCGTTGGGGGCCGCTTTCCAAAGTAAGTACCGTCGGGAAGTGTTTAAGGATGATAGTTACGACCAAGTCACCGCCTGCTTTTTTGGGGATGGCACCTGCAATAACGGTCAGTTTTTTGAATGTTTGAATATGGCGGCGCTCTGGAAGTTGCCCATTATTTTTGTGGTGGAGAATAATAAATGGGCGATCGGGATGGCCCATGAACGGGCGACGTCCCAACCGGAAATCTACAAAAAAGCCAGTGTCTTTAATATGGCGGGGGTAGAAGTGGATGGCATGGACGTTGTGGCGGTGCATAAAGTCGCCCAGGAAGCGGTGGCCCGGGCCCGGGCTGGGGAAGGCCCCACGTTAATTGAAGCCCTGACCTATCGTTTCCGGGGTCACTCCCTGGCGGACCCGGACGAATTACGATCGCCAGAGGAAAAACAATTTTGGACGGCCCGGGATCCGATCAAAAAATTTGCGGCCTATCTAACCGAGCATGATTTGGCCAAAGCCGACGAGCTAAAGGCGATCGAAAAACGTATTCAAGGGGTCATTGACGATGCGCTGACCTTTGCGGAATCTAGCCCAGAACCCGATCCCAACGATCTGCGTAAATATATTTTCGCGGACTAAACAGTTTTCCGTGGCTTTAGCAGGGGAGTGGCGATCGCCACTTCCTTTTTTTATTGGCGAATCCGATATTAAATGCGATTCCGGTAATTCAGTTCGCAGAACGACAACACAATGCGGGTGGTATCTTCCTGAAGCAGGTGCAGCTCACCGTCTAACTGATCCGTCAAGAGGAGAATGAGTTGCCAACCGAGGCTCTCAGTTTGTTGATAATCAAAGCCTTCGGGAAAGCCGACCCCGTTATCCTCAATGGTCAGGGTGATCAGTCCCGCGTCATCCCCCTCCCCGAGGTGTAGACCGAGAAATAAATAACAAAGATCGGTGCGGGACGATGGAAAAGCGTGTTCTAACACGTTGGCAATTAACTCATTAACGATCAGTCCGCAGGGGGTCGCGGTTTCCACATTGACGGGGATGGACATTAATTCTGTGCGGAGGTGGATTTTTTCGCCGCTGCGTTGGCTACTGTCCATTAACTGCTGGGCCAGGCTAGCGATATATTCCCCTAGGTCAATTTTTTCTAAATTAGGGGAACCGTAAAGTTTTTCATGGATCAACGCCATGGTATTTAAGCGCCGTTGACTATCTTCAAAAACCCTCAGCAGTTGGGGGTCTTGGATGCCTTCCCCCTGCCAATTCAGCAAACTGGAAATGACCAATAAATTATTTTTGACGCGATGATGGATTTCCTTAAGTAAAATTTCCTTTTCTAGCAGGGAGGCTTGCAAGGTTTGGTTGGCCGCTTCTAGCTTTGCTTCGTATAATTTCACATCGGTAATATCCGTTAAAACCCCCTCCCACACCGTCGAGCCATCAGCAAGGGGGCGGGGGACCGATTCCGCCCGAATCCAACGTAATTCCCCGTTGGCAACCACCCGGGTTTCCTCACAAAAGGGAATTTTTTCGGCAAAGGTTTTGGCGTTGATTTCAATCCAGCCAGGCAGATCATCGGGATGGACGCAGTTAAAGGCATTGAGGGGATTGGCAAGGGCCGCTTCCCGATCAAGACCGCAAATTTGGAGAAACTGCTCACTCATAAAGGAAAAATGAGCCATGTCTCCATCGGGGGGCAACACCATGGTGTAGGTGCCCATGGGAATCGCTTCCGTGAGGGACAACGCCGTTTTAGCGATTTCTGCTTGGGCTTGGTCGAGTTCCGTGGTTTTGCGTTCAACCTGTTGCACTAATTTTTGGTTGAGGGTCTGGAGCATTTGGGTTAACCGTTGGCGATCACGATTGATCACCAGAATGGTTAACATCACGCCCCCCAGAATGCTGGAAATCAGGGTCAGTTGGGTGAGAATCTCTAGGGGTTGGGCGTTTTTACTGGTTAATTGCCAGACACTCGGAGGCTTCCAAATGGCCAATTCCGCCAGCAGTACAATAATCAACGTGGCACTGGGGGGGGACAGTTGAAAGGCGGCCCAAGTTGAGATGCAGAGGTAGAAGGAAACTGGTAGCCCCCGCAATCCTTGCACAAATTCGTAATGTAAAAAAAAGCTTCCCAGAATCGTTAACAGGAGCAACGGGATGAAGTGCCGACGACGCAGATCTTGCCGCCATTCGTGACGCAGGGGGGAAAACCAACTCAGGATTAAGGGGGCTAACATGATGGCTGCCCCTAAACCACCGAATAACCAATTCAACGTCAAAGAGGGTTGCTCCGCCAGGCAATAAATTAACCATCCCCCGATCAGGGTATGGACAATCGCACCAACAAAGACAGCGATAAAAAAGCCCCACATATTCGACAAGGAAGCAAAGATATCCTTGCCCTGCATTAATTTGGGGGCTAGCCAACAGATAACGGCGGCCTGTAATCCTTGACTCAATGCCACTCCCACGGCCATCCATACCGGGCCATGACCGTAGATCAAGCCGATCGCCACTTCCCCGAGAACTGCACCGGGAAGAACCCACCAACTGAGCTTGATGGCGAGGGCCGCCACGAACCCCTGGGGCCACCAGTAACCGGCAAT
>JAYKHU010000013.1:0-7907 GCA_035285105.1 Synechocystis sp. | reverse complement strand
ATACCGGGCCATGACCGTAGATCAAGCCGATCGCCACTTCCCCGAGAACTGCACCGGGAAGAACCCACCAACTGAGCTTGATGGCGAGGGCCGCCACGAACCCCTGGGGCCACCAGTAACCGGCAATGTCCCCCTGGTTAAGGGAAACCTCCATCAAGGCATAATTGCCAATCAGGAAATAACCCATGGCGATCGCCAGAGATTGTCCAATTCGCCGCCAAGCCGGAGCTTGCCCGTCAAACCTACGCATTATTTCCTGCATGCATAAAGTAGTCTGTTTAAAGTATCGCGTTTCGCTCAACCCTACAACGGGAAAGGCGTTTAGGCGTTTAATTGATTGGGTGCTATCAGTATTCCGTTATGATGTCAGGATACCGAGTTTTTACTGATCCGAGCAAACATCTTTCCTTCATGTCCTACCTGATCGCCGTTGTTGCTGACCGTATTGCGGCAGAAGAAGCCTATACTGCCCTGGAAACCGGGGGATTTGCCCCTCAAACTTTAACCATTATTGGCAAGGGCTATAAAACCGCCGATGAATTTGGCCTCGTGGACCCCAAACAGCAGGCCTTGAAACGGGCCAAGCTGATGGCGATTTGGTTGGTGCCCTTTGGTTTTGTGGCCGGTTATGGCTTTAACCTGATCACCGGTTTACATACCCTGGATTGGGCGGGGGACCCCGGTAACCATATTGTGGGGGGACTCCTGGGGGCCATGGGGGGCGCCATGGGTAGCTTTTTTGTCGGGGGCGGTGTGGGGTTGAGCTTTGGCAGTGGTGATACCTTGCCCTACCGTAATTTTTTGAACGCTGGTAAATATCTCGTCGTTTTAGCGGGGAGCGAAAGTCAACGACAACGGGCCACCCGCATTCTACGTCCCCTGAACCCTGAGTACTTGCAGGGCTATACGGCCCCGGACGAAGCCTTTGCCTGAGTTGGGTCGCTGAACCGTGTCCTTGATTCCCATCACCTACAGCCCGGCCCACACCCTGGTTCCCACCTATGAGTGTTTTAATCGCTGCACCTATTGCAATTTTCGGGTTGATCCCGGGCAAGATCAGTGGTTGGACTTAGCCACGGCTAAACGGTGTTTGCAGGGGTTACAGCATACGGGGGTCACGGAAATTTTAATCCTCTCCGGGGAAGTTCACCCCCGATCGCCATTGCGGGGAGCCTGGGGCGATCGCCTTTACGACTTGGCGGATCTGGCGTTAAACCTGGGGTTTTTGCCCCATACCAATGCGGGGCCGTTAACGCGATCGGAAATGGCCCGGTTAAAAACCGTCAATGTCTCCTTGGGGTTGATGCTAGAACAATTAACCCCGCAATTATTAACAACCGTCCATCGCCACGCCCCCAGTAAGCTGCCCCAGCATCGTTTAGAGCAATTACACCTAGCGGGGGAGTTGCAGATTCCCTTTACAACGGGATTACTGTTAGGCATTGGGGAAACCCCGGCGGATGTGGAGGAGAGTTTAACGGCGATCGCCCACTGCCATCGGCAATATGGTCATATCCAAGAAGTGATTTTGCAGCCCCACAGTCCTGGGCAACACCAATCCCAGCAGGCCCCGGCCTATGGGGTGACGGACTTGATTCGGGTAATCCAGCAAGCACGGCAAGTTCTGCCCCCGGACATTACCCTGCAAATTCCGCCCAATTTAGTCTCTAATCCGGTGGACTTACTGACTTGCATTGACGCAGGAGCGAGGGATTTAGGGGGCATTGTGGCCATTGATGAAGTGAACCCGGATTATCACCATCAACAGATTTCAGCCTTACAGGCTTGGTTACGCCAACAGGGGTATCAGCTCCAGCCCCGTTTACCGGTTTATCCTCAATTTATTAACGGGTTGCCACCTCCGTTGCGACGGGCGGTGCAGCGTCATCAGGAAAAGGCAATATCGGTAGGCGATCGCCTCTGAACACCTCTTCGGAGAGTTGGCCCCATTCGGTGCTGTGGCGATTCAGGCAATGGAGTAGGGCCAGGGCCGATAACATCGGCAGCGTGGCCGCACTGAGTAGTAAATCGGTGGGGGATTTCATTAGATTAATCGGCGAATAAGTAGACGGGGGTTGAAAATTGTAAGATCCTCCCGCCTATCGCCCCCCCTTGGCAAGGGAGGACTGGGGGGGGATCGAGCACAAAAATAGTCTTCTATTGAATTGCAACTAGGTACTTAGACTCAAAATTAAAGTTTCACGAAATGGCCGGTTTTTATAGCAAGTGGCGCATCCAAAAATAACTGGTAATGGTTTTGGCATCAATGGCCTCCCCAGCGGCGATCGCCTGCTCAAATTCGGCAAAATCCATCAACACCACGTCAATGTCCTCATCTTCATCCTGGGCCGGGGGCGTGGCCAGCTTTTCTAAATCCTGGGCTAAATAGGCATAAATATATTCATCGGAATAGCCCGGTGCCAGGGGAAATTTGCCCAAGGTTTGCCAGCGGTGGCCGCGATAGCCCGTTTCTTCCTCCAGTTCCCGTTTAATAGTATCAGCGGGATTTTCCCCCACTTCCACCGTGCCAGCGGGAAACTCCAACAGCCGTCCGGCCACGGTAAAGCGATATTGCCGCACTAGCACCAACTGTCCCTCTGCCGTAATGGGCACCGCCAACGCGCCCCCCGGATGTTGAATACATTCCCATTCCCCCACAACCCCGTTGGGTAAACGCCGTTGGCTGACTTCAAAGTTAAATTTTCGTCCCCGGTAAAATAAGCGTTGGTTTAAGATGGGGGCAATTTCCGGGGTATGGGGGGGCGCATTGTCAGGAAGGGTCATGGCATCAGTCAAAATAAAGAACCTACTGGTGGCATCTTAAAAGACTTTGACCTCAATCTTTGGCAACGATCGCCACGGGGTTGGATAAAATTTGAGTAAACTAGGGAATTGTGTCCCTGATCTCCCGTTGTTGAGGCAGTAGGTTAATGGTAGATAGTAGTCAAGCCCAAGAACTTCTGAGCCAGTACCAAGCCGGCGATCGCCGTTTCCAGAATTTACAATTACGCCGCCTGGATTTGCATGGGGTGAATCTTGCCGGAGCCGATTTCTCCGGGGCGGATTTTACCGAAGCCAACCTACGGGACGCCGATCTGTCCGGCTGTAATTTCCAGGGGGCCTATTTCAACGATGCGGATTTATCCGGGGCTAATTTACAGAAAGCCCAATTACAAGGGGCATCTCTGATTAAAACCTATCTGCTGAAGGCGAACCTCCAGGAAGCGGCCCTCGACGATGCCCTCTGTACCGGTGCGTTTTTAACCCGGGCCGATTTGTCCAGGGCCGGTCTGAATGGCACGTTGCTGAATGGGGCCAATTTGACCGGCGCTAAGTTCACCAATGCCAAATACAACAAAAAAACTCGGTTTGACACCACCTTTAATTTAGAAAAAGCGGGCTTAAAAAAGGTGGCCAGCGGTCAGCCCAGTGCCGCCACCCCAGCCACGGGAGCCACCGCGACCCCCTCCCCGGCCGTTTCCTTGCCCACCAATGTCACCGTTGAAGATTTGCTGTTGACGTTTGACCATTTGGGGGATGTGGGAAATCATTATTTAGGCAACACCATGGCCAGTCGTTATTTATTATCCAGTCGGCCAGCCTTGGCTTGGTTTGAACAGTTTGAAGTCGACAAGAAAACGGTTAAATTAACCTACAAGGGCAGTAAAAAAGATGTCCTGACCCCGGCCCAGATTGAATTAGCCCAGGAATGGGCCAAAAAATACGTCAAATCCTGCACCATGATTTTTAAAACTTTTCCCAGCATCATTGAAGCGGATCAATGCGTGTTTAGCGTGGTCTAAGGGCGATCGCCAGATTAAGTATCGGTTGTAAGGAACGTGTGATGGAAACAGCGACCACTCAAATGCCCCCAGAAACCAATCCCCTAACCCCCCATGTGGTGGAAACCTGGGACATCAGCAAAACCTACCGCACGGGCTTTTGGCTCAATCAGAAGGTAAATTCACTCAAGCCCCTGTCCATCGCGGTTAAGGAAGGGGAAACTTTTGGCCTCTTGGGGCCCAACGGGGCCGGAAAAACCACCCTCTTAAAAATTCTCCTCGGTGTGATCCGTCCCACCCAGGGCCGGGGCGTTTTGTTAGGCAAGCCCATCGGCGATCGCCAAACGAAGCAGCGCATTGGCTATTTGCCGGAAAATGCCTATTTGTATGACTTTTTGACTGCTTGGGAATTTTTGGATTATGTCGGCAGCCTGTTCCAAATTGGTAAACAAGAGCGCCAGCGCCGCATTGGGGAGATGTGTGACCTGGTGGGGCTGGATCTGAAAACCGCGAAGAAAAAACAATTACGCCAGTATTCCAAAGGGATGTTGCAACGGGTGGGCATGGCCCAGGCCCTCATCAACGACCCCGAAGTGGTGTTTTTGGATGAACCCATGTCCGGGCTAGACCCCCTGGGGCGCTACCAGGTGCGGGAAATTATTCTTTCCCTCAAAGCCCAGGGGAAAACAATCTTCTTTAACTCCCATATTTTGGCGGATGTGGAACAAATTTGCGATCGCATTGCCATTTTGGCCCGGGGGGAATTACTGTGCGTGGGATCGTTGCAGGAGGTGTTAGGGACGGATCAGGGCTATCAGGTGACCCTTAAAGGGGGAGAAAAGGAAGCCCTAGCCCAATATTTAGAGAATTTAAGTTTGGATCAAGGGGTTTGGCACGGTTATTACCACGGCGATCCCCAAACCCTGGTGGACGCGTTACCCCAACTTAATGCCCGGTTGATGCGGATGAATCTCGCCCGGGCGTCCCTGGAAGAATACTTTATTCGTCAGTTACGGGAACGGGGGATCACCACCAGCCAGTAACGCCCCCCCGGATCGGTGGATTCACCCAACACATTTGACGGTCATTATGAAAGATTCCGTTAAGATCGGAGTTAGGATATGCTAACCTGATTTGTCAGCTTCAGGGAATTTAACTAAAGTACAAATTGTGCCCCAGCGTTAGGATTGTGACTAATGCCAGTGAATAACCGTCGATCTAGTGAGTTAGGTTAACTCTGCCAATGCTTGATGTTTCGTCTAATCCTTCTGCCTACCAAGCCGCCCTCATAGATGAACCGTTGTTCGTTCGTCCCTCGGCGACCTTGGCCTCTGTTGTTAAATTGATGAATCAAGCTCGGGTGGCTTGTGAGTTTGGTGCTGAGTCTACGGCGGTGGCGGCTCAGGTGTTAGTAGAGGCCCATTCCAGTTGTGTGTTGGTCATTGATGAAACAGACACCTTACAGGGGATCATCACAGAGCGTGATTTGGTGCGTCTGGGGATTGAACACGAAGATTGGCAAACGGCGATCGCCGGGGAGGTGATGACCCAGCCGGTGTTAACCCTGCCCCGGGCCCAAATGACCGATATGTTTGTGGCGTTGGAGCAGTTTCGTCTCCATCGTATCCGCCATCTACCGTTGGTGGATGACCAGGGCAAGGTGACGGCCCTCATCAGCCAGGATAGTTTGCGGCTGGTAACCCGTCCCATTGACTTGATGCGGTTTCAAGTGGCCGCCGATGCCATGACCCATCAAGTGGTGACCGCCCCCTACCAGGCCACCCTAGGGGAAATTAACCGTCTGATGGTTGACCACCGCATTAGTTGTGTGGTGATCGTGGAACCCCACGGCGATCGGGAGGATTGGCTACGCCCCATCGGCATGATTACCGAACGGGAATTGGTGCAACTCCGGGCCTTAGATCTGGATTTTTCCGGTTGTGAAGCCCATCAAGTGATGGAACAACCGTTGGTGACGGTGGCGGAACACGCCACGTTATTGGATGTGCAGACGTTGATGGAGTCCCACAAAAGTTGTCAGGTGGTGGTGCAAGGGGAAGCGGGGGAATTGCAGGGGATTATTACCCAAACAAATGTGTTAGGGGCCCTGAATCCGTGGGAGCTATTTCGGTTAACGGAAAGCCTAGAAAAACGGGTCACCAGTCTGGAGTCTGAAAAAATTGCCTTATTAGAACAGCAAGCTGACGCCCTAGAGCAGGAGGTGGCGGCCCGGACTCAGTTGCTAGCGGAAAAGTATGAACAGGAAAAATTGGTCAATGAGATCGCCAACCAAATCCGATCATCCCTAGCGCTGTCGGAAATTCTGCAAACAACGGTCAACGAAATTCAAGGATTTTTTCGGTGTGACCGGGTTGCCCTCTGGAAATACGATGATCAGGGTATTTTAACGGCGATCGCCGAAGCCAAAACTGACCAGGTGCGATCCCAACTGGGGGAACAGGTAGAAGATCCCTGTTTTCAGCAAAAAGAAGCGGATTACTCCCTGAACGGGCAAACCTGGATTACTAACGATCTGCGCCGTGAAACCCTTGACCCGTGCTACCAGGCGTTAATGGACCGCTTAGAAATCCGGGCCAAAATGGTGACGGTGATTGCCATTGAGGGACGTCTTTGGGGATTATTAGAAGCCAGTGAAAGCCAAGCCCCCCGGCACTGGTCGGAAAGTGACATCGGGTTGTTTAAAAGTTTAGCCACCCATTTGGCGATCGCCATTGACCAGGCCCAAACCCACCAATCCCTAGCGGATCTCAGTCAACAACTGGAACAACGGGTTTCCGAAAGAACGGCCAGTTTAGAACTCACCCTCCAGCAGTTACAGGCGGAAGTGCAGCGCCGGGCCGAGGTGGAAGCCCGGCAAGAAGCCTTGTTGACAGAATTAGAGGATTTTAAATTTGGTTTAGACGAAGCAGCCATTGTCGCCATTACCGACGCCAATGGCACCATTACCTATTGCAACAATAAATTGAGCGAAATTTCCGGCTATAGCCGGGAGGAATTAATTGGGCAAAACCATCGTCTACTGAAGTCGAATCACCATTCCCAGGAGTTTTACGAGGAACTCTGGGGCACTATTACCCAGGGCAAGCTATGGAAAGGGGTCATTTGTAATCGCTCCAAAAGTGGTTATGACTATTGGGTGGATACCACCATTGTTCCCTTCTGCAACGACCAGGGAGTTCCGGTGCAATACTTGGCGATCCGGGTGGACATTACCCCCCGGAAACTGGCGGAGCAGGCCTTGGCGGTGAGTGAAAGTCGTTATCGCCGCATTGTGGAAACCGCCCAGGAAGGGATCTGGGTATTGGATGCCTACGCCAACACCACCTTTGCAAACCCGGCGATCGCCACCATGTTGCAAACCTCTGTGGGAGAGATGTTGGGGCGCTCCCTGTTTGACTTTATGACCCCTGAGCAGCACTCCTTGGCAGAGCAACTGTTTGCCCGGCGGCAAGCGGGGGAATCGGAACGCCATGAATTTTGTTTCCGACGGCAGGATGGCTCCCCTTTGTGGACGACCGTATCCGCCGGGGTGATTTGCGATGAGGAGGGCACGTTCCTGGGCTGTTTGGGCATGGTGACCGACATCACTGAACAAAAAAAGGCGTCGGAGGTGATCAACCAACAACTCGCCTGCATTGAAGCGGCGATCGACGGCATTGCCATTCTTCGGGATGACAAATACATCTACCTCAACGAATCCCATCTGACCCTGTTTGGCTATGACGACCCCCAACAACTCATCGGTCAATCCTGGCGGATTCTATACTCCCCGGAAGAATTACAGCGGTTTGAGGACGAGGTGTTCCCCCAATTAGTGCAGTACAAGCACTGGCAAGGGGAAGCCAGCGCCATCCGGCGGGACGGCTCTAGTTTTGCTGAAGGCCTCTCCCTTACCCTGACCGATGATGGCAACTTGATCTGTGTCTGTCGGGATATTACGGAACGAAAACAAGCGGAACTCGAACTCCGCCGCACCACAGCGGAATTAGACCAATTCTTTAGCCTGGCCTTGGATTTACTGTGTATCGCCAATACCGACGGCTATTTTCTGCGGTTAAACCAAGAATGGGAAGATACCCTGGGCTATCCCCTACAGGAATTAAA
>JAYKHU010000012.1:0-2515 GCA_035285105.1 Synechocystis sp. | reverse complement strand
ATGACGCCGGGGTGGAGATCATTTTGGTGGGGGATTCCCTGGGAATGGTGGCCTTGGGGTATGAAACCACGTTGCCCGTGACCCTGGAAATGATGATTCACCATGCCGCGGCGGTGAAGCGGGGGGTTAAACGGGCGTTGGTGATTTGTGATTTACCCTTTTTGAGTTACCAGGAAAGTCCGGCCCAGGCTCTGCATTCCGCTGGTCGCATCCTGAAAGAAACGGGGGCCCAGGCGGTCAAATTGGAAGGGGGCCATCCCCGCATGGTGGAAACGGTGAGTCGCTTAACAGAAATTGGTATTCCGGTTATGGGTCATGTGGGCCTAACCCCCCAATCGGTGCATCAGTTGGGCTACCGTCAACAGGGTCAGGATCCCGTCACCGCCGACACCATCCATAAACAGGCGATCGCCCTGGAGAAGGCCGGGGTGTTTGCCCTGGTGCTTGAACATATCCCGGCGGCCTTGGCCACGGAAATTACCCAGGGGTTAACCATTCCCACCATTGGCATCGGGGCCGGGTCAGGCTGTGATGGGCAAGTATTAGTCACCGCCGATTTACTGGGGTTAACTGTGAAGCAACCCCCCTTTGCGCCGGCCTATCTGAATTTGCGGCAAATTATTACCGAAACGGTGCAACGCTACAGCGAAGAAGTGCGCCAAGGAAAATTCTAGATCTGGTTTCCTGGGCTGGCGGATTTTGAGGGGGAACGATGGCGGTAATCTACGGTCCGACCCACTTTAACTTTTCGTAACGGTGGCTTTACTGCGACGGTGGTAACGTCAATCTAAGTCTAAGTAAGGGATGTACCTAAAATGCCGAAAATCTTGCTCGTCGAAGACAACGAAATGAACAGGGATATGCTGTCACGGCGGTTAATTCGTAAGGGGTTTGAGGTGGCGATCGCCGTGGATGGGGAACAGGGAATTCAGCTTGCCACGTCAGAGAAACCTGACCTGATTTTAATGGATATGAGTTTACCTATTATTGATGGTTTAACGGCCACACAAACCATCAAGGGGGGGAGCGACACCTCCCATATTCCGATTATTGCCTTAACGGCCCATGCCATGGCCTCCGATCGGGAAAAGGCACTCTCCGCCGGCTGTGACGATTATGATACTAAGCCCATCGAATTCAAGCGGCTTCTTGAAAAAATTAATACCCATCTCTCTGCCTGAATTTTTCTAACTTTCCTATGAGCATTGATAACCTGCCTCAGAACGTTGAGCCGCTCCTCTCGTTTATCCGTCATGAATTACGCACCCCCATCAATGCAATCATTGGTTATGCCGAGATGGTGCAAGAGGATTTGGAGGATGCGGAGTCTCCTTTGAGTGATGACTGTGAAGACCTCGCCGAAAGAGGACGACGCCTCTTAGACCTGATCAATCAACTGCTGATGACTGACGGCGATCGCCAAACGGATCCCCTAGATTTCCAGGAGCGCTTAGCTAACGTCCCCAAGGTGATGACAACTCCCACCCAAGCGGTGGTGACTGGGGTAGAGACTTTATTTAACAAGGGTCTAGGGTCAGAGTTTACCCTCGATTTGGAAAAAGTTCGGGATGCGGCGATCGCCTTAGACCACCTTATCCATCATCTAGACACCCTTTGCAGTGATTTTCAGGACTACGCCAAGACTGAGACACCAGAACCGTCGGTGGTAGCCGATAGCGCTGACCCAGACCCCCGGTTATCGCAGGAGTCGATGGAAGTTGATCCTGCCTCTCCCGACTTAGTGGGCAATATTTTGGTGGTGGACGACAACCCAACCAATTTAGATTTATTGGAACGACAATTAACCCGCAAAGGGCACCAAGTCACCACCTGTTTGAACGCCAAACTAGCCCTTGAGCATCTACAACAGTCTGCCTATGACATCATTTTGCTGGATCTGATCATGCCGGATACCAACGGCTATGAATTTTTAAAGTTTCTGAAAGGCTCGCCAGAATTTCAATTTATTCCGGTGATTATGATTTCTGCGTTGGATGATTTTCAGAATATTGTGCAATGTATCAAGGTCGGAGCCGAGGACTATTTACCGAAGCCATTTGACCCCATTTTATTAAAGGCGCGGATCGATGCCTCCCTGGAACGAAAACGGTTACGAGATAAGGAACTGCTCTATACCCAGCAGGTAGAAACCTTATCTGCCCTGTTACAACAGGAATTGGATAAAGGCAGACAAATGCAAAAGAACTTTCTGCCCCCCCAAATTCTCCGTAAGTCGGGATGGGAATTTGATGCCTTTTTTAGTCCCGCGAAGCAACTGGCGGGGGATTTTTATGATCTGTTCGACCTCCCGGAACAGACGGTGGGCATTGTGATTGCAGATGTGTGTGACAAGGGCGTCGGCGCAGCCTTGTTTATGGGACTGTTTCGCAGTTTAATTCGTATTTTTTCAGGGCAAACCTCACTCGATGGCCTGAGTGTGCAGACGAGCCAGGATCTGACATCGGACGATGACGGTTCTCACCTGAATCATCACCGCATCCTGGAGGCGATCGCC
>JAYKHU010000011.1:0-10967 GCA_035285105.1 Synechocystis sp. | reverse complement strand
GAAAGCGAGTCAAACCGATGCTACTATTAGTTTGTCTTGACCATTTCTCCCTAAGCGAAAACCAAGCTAAACGGGACGTGTCGCAAGAAAAAGTCTTTTTTGGCCTTCGGAACGAGGGTTTTCCGCCTATCGCCAGAATATAAGACTTTCTATTCTTCGGGATCAAAAGCAGTTCTTTGGGTAGGAAGCTCCTTCCTCGCGTAGCAGGGAGGAGCAGTTCACGATAGAAGCGCAGAACCAACCTTAAGTCGGGGTTTTAAGTCCCATTTTTAGATGAATCACCTAGGCGATCGCCGCTGGCAAGCAATGCAAACCTGGGGCGCAAGCAGTCTCGCTGTGAGCCAACGGATTTTATTAGAACTCTGGCACCGTAAACGGAGTTTAGTGTTCTGGTTGGTGTTTCCCTTGGTGGTGATGGTGCTCCACGCCCTTATTTTTGAGGACCGATCGGGATTAACCTTTGCTGAAGCCTTACAACTGGCCGCCCCGCCTTCATTGGTCGGAGCCGCCTTTTTTTTCAGTGGGCTGGGGGGAACCTTGGCGGTAATTGTGGCAGAACGGGAACATCGCACCCTCCGCCGTTTACTCATTTCCCCCTTGTCGGGGAGTGCCTATTTCTGTGGCATTTTTTTAGCCCAGGGGGCGATCGCCATGGCCCAAACCCTGGCGGTGGGGGTGGCGGCCTGGGGATGGCAAGCCCCCATTGAAGGGTCATTACCGCTATTGGCCCTGCTGTTGACGTTAAGTTTATGGAGTTATGTCGGTGGGGGATTGGTGTTGGGAACGTTTTTGGCCCACCGCACCGAAGATGTCAATGCCCTGGTGGCAACCTTTGGGGTACCCCTGTTAATTTTGGGGGGCGCGTTTTTTCCTGCTTCGATTTTTCCGGAATCCCTCACGGCGATCGCCATTTATAATCCGGTCTATCATATGACCGAAGCGGTGGGGGGGGTTTGGGCCGATGGCCTGAGTTGGGGGGATATCTGGCCCCACGGACGATTTCTTCTGGTTTTTTCCGCCGCCATGGTTTTTGCCGGGGCCTTGGCCTATCGTCAACTCTTGCAACGGGAGCGGTTGCGTTAGGTGTCAACGGTGCTGAATCCACCGGGATCAAGCGGCCTCCTGCGCCTAGCTTGCCCAAAACCCGATACGCTATAAAAGGTTTAACCGTTTTGCCGTTACTTGTTTTCCTATGATCAGTGTTGATTTAACCCTCAAATATTCCCCCTTGCCCGTTTCGGTGCAGCGCAAAGAGAAAGGCGACGCCGAAGCCCTCTATCAAAGCATTATTGGTGCCATGCAAGCTGCGACGCCCCAACTGCTAGAACTGACCTGTGAAAAACAAACTGAGAAAAAGGTTGCCATCATGAGCGACCAAATTAGCGCCGTCATTGTGTCGGAAAAAGACGGTGCAGCGGCAGCGGGGAAAGCACCGGGATTTGCCGCGATTACCCAAGCGTTAAGTTAAGTGAATGACCTCCTTCTCGTCCGCCAGGGCTATACTGACAGGATCCAGGACGGTTCTGGTGGGTTTGGGGGACGAAAATCGTCCTAGGCGGATCCGGAGATAATGGAAAATTTCCTTGGGAATATTAACGTCACAGACTTTTTCGAGGCCTTTAAAGCCTGGGGAAGAATTGGCTTCGCACACCTTGAAATGATCGTGGTCAAATAATAGGTCAATGCCCGCCAAGTCCAGGTTCAAAATACGGGACGTCTGGGTGGCCAACCACTCAATTTCCGGTGTCATTTCAAAGGCTTCCACCTCTCCCCCGGCAGAAAAGTTGGCTTTGAATCCCCCATCCCGATTGAGGCGTTTATAGCAGGCGATCGCCCGTCCCCCCAGGGTGAAGACCCGTAGATCCTGTCCCCGACTGGTGCTGACGAATTCTTGCAAAATAATATTGACCGTGCGATTGGTGACCTCAATGAGCTGCATCAGGTCTTCGAAGGTTTGCCGATTTTCCGCTAAAAATACCCCGCTGCCTTGGGAACCGGACAGGGCTTTGACAATGACAGGAAAGCCTAAATGCCGTTCGACTAAATCAATATTGACCGGAAACTTAACGAGCATCGTTTTCGGTACGGGGACATTGTTCTGGGCTAATAACTGCTGGGAGTAGAGCTTATCTTTAACCGTTTCGATACTGGCGGAACTGTTAATGACATGGATCCCTAACCGTTCCATCTGACGGAGGACGGCCAGCGCAAAATAGGAAATCCCGGACCCAATGCGGGGAATGACAAAATCCGGTAATTCCCGCCGTTGGGCATCAACCAAGATACTTTTTTCATCCTCTCGACTGACCAGTAGGTCAAATTGATCGGGATTAAATACCTCCAAGGTCACCCCGTCTAAGGCGGCTTCTTCAAACAACCGTTGGATGCCGTGGGTATCCGGAATCGGTTTATTGGGGTCAGTGCGGGCCAGTATCCAGCCTTTCATCCAGTTATCATCCTTGCCAATTTATAAAAATATTTGTTCTAAAAATATTAACGGCGACGGGTTTTGATGCTATCCACAAAACGATCCAAGTCAAAATGGGTTGCCATTAACTGTTGAATACATTGCACTTTAATGGGTTCTTGTAGACGGACATGGCCAAAGGCGCGATCGACGATTTCCACCGTGGTGAGGGTATCCTGATTCACCGACAGAATGGGAATTTCTAAATCGTTAGCCCGGCTGATAATTAACGGTTGGGGGGTGACATGGCCGGTCAGAATTAAACAGCTTGTGGAGGTTTCTAACGCGGCTAATTGCAAATCAGTACGATCGCCACCGGTGACCACGGCTTTATTTTCCCCTTGCCGGAAATATTCCAAGGCCGAGTTCACATTCATCGCCCCAATGGTCAGGCTTTCCACCATCAAATCTTGGTGATCTTCACTACAGAGAACCGTCGCATTGAGTTGATGGGCCAATTCCCGCACACTAACGCTCCGGAGCAGACGGTCTTCGGCCAAAAGACCAAAGACGGGAATCCCCTGGCTTTCTAAAAAGGGTTTGACCAGGGTTTCCGTCGTTTGCATTACGTCGGCGGGAATGTCGTTGATCACTACCCCCAATAAACTATCCCCTAAGGTTTGTTTGGCTTTGATCAGACCATCTACCACCAGGGGGGAATGGTAACGGGCCACCAGCAACACCGCCGCATCAATTTTGGCGGCCAATTCAGAAAACGATAAACCGAATAAACTGCCTTCCCAGAGATTACCCGGCCCCTCTAGGAGCGCCAGATCCGCCTCTAAACCGGCCAGGGATTCCTGTAACGCATCGGCATAATTGATTTGGTTTTCCCCCCGGAGCCGTTGGGCAATGGTCTCTTCATCCAAAAAGACGAGGGGTTTACGGACTTGGTTGGGGGTGAGGGTCAGACTTTCGCTAATAAACTCAATATCGGCTTCTTCCTTAGCGGCATCATCCCTGTTCATTGCGGTGCCAACGGGCTTGCCATAGGCGATCGCCATGGCACGTTGGTGTAAAAGGTGAGCTAACCCTAAAATAATCCCGGATTTGCCACTATAAGGCTCTAAAGATCCGACTAATAAACATTGGGGAAAATTGACCACAAGATACACTCCTATATTTGCCGCTCCCTGCATTGTCTCATTCCCAGTCAGTTTCGGAGCGGCCGATGGGCAGGAATTACCAGGGACTTGATGGGACCCCCAGGAGGGCGATCGCCAGGGACTTCACCCGCTTTGCCGGTATTAACCCGGGGAGGAAGCTGGGGCTTCATCAACCCTTAACAACTTACGGTAAAAGTTTTGGGGAAAATCAATCATTTGGGTTTCTTCGTGCTGAGCAATCAGATCAATCAGGTAATCCATAAATTCTGAGTTCAGCACAGTCATTTCATAGCTCAAATCCGCCTGACCATCAAACTGCACCCGACAGCGAGTTAGCTCCGATGGTAAACGGGACACAAACCAAGTGGCCGCAAAGGTTAACCCCTCTCCCCCTTCGATTTGCCGAGCGCCTTCCAATTTCCCCAACTGGTAAAGGGCTAGGGCCAAGGGCAGCAGGGTTTGCTTATTTTTATCGGGATAATAGGGTTGGTAGACAATAACGTCTTTTTTGTCGGCGGGGTGGAGGTTGCTAATTAGGGTAGACATAGGCACAATGGAACGAAATCCGGTCTCATTACAAATATACGTCCCTAGCCATAACTCCGGTCGCTCAATTTTAGGAAAAGTTTTGATCTTGGTTCTTACCGCTAGCGATTATGCATGAAGTCAGTTTGATGGAACAGACCCTGGCGATCGCCATCGAGCAGGCCCAGCGCCACCAAGCCAGTCAGATTGAACATCTAACGTTAAAGGTGGGGAAACAATCGGGGGTTGTCCCAGAAGCATTGACCTTTGCCTTTGAGGTGGTGAGCCGGGGCACCATGGCGGCGGGGGCAACGTTAGAGATTATTGAAATTCCCGTCACCTGTCGATGTGACCTCTGCCAAATCAATTTTCAGCCCGTTGATTGGATTTATGCCTGTCCCCAGTGTCAGGGGATTAGCCAAACGGTGATTGACGGCAAGCAGTTAGAGTTGGCGTCATTGGCATTGACAGCCTCAGACAGTGAGCAGAACAAGGCAGAAAATTCCGTTATTTAAGTTATTTTCCAAGTTAAGTACCTAGTTGCAATTAGATAGAAGACTATTTTGGTGCTCAATCCCCCCCAGCCCCCCTTGTCAAGGGGGGTGCCGATAGGCGGGGGGATCTTACAATTTTCAACCCCCGTCTACTTACCGAATAATGAACTTTCAGTCTGTCCCTCCCTATCGCCCCACGTTACGACAATTAGCCCACCGGGCCGGCTATACTTCTTTGTCCGCCTTAGCCGATGCCGCTGACGTTTCTGAATGGCAACTGGCACGGCTGGAATGGGGGTTATGGGCCCAAATTCCCGTCGGGGTGATGGTCAAACTGGCGATCGCCTTGCAGATGCCGGTGGGCCAGGTGATAACTGCTTTGGGCGCACCGGCATCGTTACCCTCCCCCCCACCGGAGACGGAGCCATCTCCATCAATGCGTCAGCAATTACAGACCCTGGAGAGGGAATACCAGCGCCTACAAGCCCAACTCACCACCCAGGCCGCCACGCTGCACAGCCGCTTTCAACAACAGGTTCTCGATACCCTAGAGCCGTGGTTATTGCAATGGCCCACCGCCGCCGCCCATGCTCAACAAAATCCTGCTTTTCCCGCCCAAAAACTATTACCCCTCACCCGACCGATCGCCACGTTATTAAGCCAATGGCAAATTGAGGCGATCGCCTCGGTGGGCGATCGGGTTCCCTTCGATCCCCGCTGGCATGAGTTTATGGGGGAGGGGGCAGTCCCCCCGGCGTCAACGGTGGTGGTAGTCAGGTATGCGGGTTATCGTCGGGGAGAGACGTTGTTGTATCGTGCCAAGGTCAGTTTGCCCCCGGATGCTCCTAGTTAATAGCGGGGCAGTTGGGGATCCACAATGCGGGCATAGGCATCAATGCCGCCCACCACATTTTTAACGCAGCTAAATCCCACACTAGCCAGCCATTGGCTCATCCGCTCCGAACGAATGCCGTGGTGGCACAGCACCAGGGTCTCTTTTTCCGGGTGGTAGCGTTCTGAAATGGTGGGCGACCAGTCAGCAAAAGTACTCAGGGATAACACCTCAAAACCGGGCAACGCGGCGATCGCCACTTCATGGGGTTCACGCACGTCAATCAGTTGCAGTTCCGGATCGGGATGGGCCAGTTTAAGGGCCAAATCTTGGACAGAAATGTTGGTGGAATAGTAAGTCATCGGGGGTTTACAAAAATAGCGAACCAAGCGCCACTCTCACCGCAGTGGGGAATGACGCTCGATGGATTGATCGCTGAGGCTAGGTCTAGGGGAGCGTCAACTAACGAATGTATTCTTTGAGGATGCTATTGCGGTTAGGATGGCGCAGTTTCCGTAACGCCTTCGCTTCAATTTGCCGAATCCGTTCCCGGGTGACGTTAAAAATTTGACCGATTTCTTCGAGGGTCTTCATGCGACCATCATCCAAGCCGTACCGTAGGCGCAGCACATCCCGCTCCCGGGGGCTGAGGGTATCGAGGACATTTTCCAAGTCTTCCCGCAGCAAATTTTTAGACACTTCATCTTCTGGGGTTTCCCCATCCGCCTCAATGAAATCCCCTAACCGGGAATCTTCTTCTTTACCAATGGGGGTTTCCAGGGAAATGGGCAGTTGGGCAGACTTGGCAATGAACCGTAATTTTTCGATGGTCATTTCCATTTTTTCCGCAATTTCTTCCTCAGTGGGTTTGCGGTGCATCTCCTGGGAGAGCAGTTTGGTGGTTTTTTTAATGCGGGAAATGGTTTCGTAGAGGTGAACCGGCAGGCGAATGGTGCGGGATTGGTCGGCGATCGCCCGGGTGATGGCCTGACGAATCCACCAGGTGGCGTAGGTGGAGAATTTATAGCCTTTTTCGTGGTCAAACTTTTCCGCGGCCCGAATTAAGCCCAATGATCCCTCTTGGATCAAATCCTGAAAGGAAAGGCCCCGGTTCATATACTTTTTGGCGATCGACACCACCAACCGCAGGTTGGACTGCACCATTTTGTCCTTAGCCCGGCGATCGAGGAACAGGCGACGACGGAAAACAGCAAAGTTTTTATCGGGTTGTTGGCTCCATTCCGCTTCTAGGCTAATTTCATTATCCGGATTACCTAAATACGCCTCAATATCTTTCTTCTTCGGATCTTTCTTTTTCGCTGTGGTCAGCCGTTGTTTGGTGGTTTCCACCTTCCAGACCTGTTTGGCCCATTCTAAATCGGAGGGATTGCGCTCTAATTTGAGGGTTAGGGTTTCTAAAATGGACTCGAGGTGCAACAAGTCGGCAATTTGACGGGCTAGTTCAATTTCCTCTTCCGCCCGGAGCAGTCGGATACGACCAATTTCCTGGAGGTAAATCCGAATGGAGTCTTCCGTGTAAGGCTTTTTCTTGACGGCATCCCGACGAATTTTTTTGACCTTTTTGTCTTTCCCTTCCGAGATAGCAGCTTCGGCTTCGGCTTCCGCTTCTAACTCTTCGTCTAACTCATCAACATCAATATCATCATCGTCGATATCGTTAGTATTGATCACTTGGTTAAGATCGATGTCTTGATCTAATTCGCTGGAAGGTTGAGATGGCTTAATTTTCGTGAGGGACTCTTTCGCCTGGGTCATGCCGTTTTCCTCTTAGCTCCTTGTCGTGTACAAAATAAATAGTCTAAAAATTTAGGGATAGCATCCCTAAGCACACCTTAAAACGTGCTTGGTGATAAGTGATTCAGCGATTCGGGTTTCTCCAACAGCTTCTCAGGAATAGATCGAGGAATGCAAGGATTCTGGCGTTAGAACGTCAGAGAAGCGAACTCAGCAGCGGGGCTTAGTGAATCATTGAAAAAAGACTCTATTGATTGTAGCCTCCATAACAAAAAAATGGGATGGGATTGTAATTAAATCTCCAAACAATTTTTCCTGAATCATTTTAGCTGGCCCTGGCTAGAATCGTTGCTGAAATTCAATCACCCCCCGGCTATCATCACGGAAGTTACTAGATCCCCGGATGACCGTATTTTCATTAATCCGATAGCGTAATCCCCATTGAGGGGGGCGATCGGCGTTAATCACTTTTTGGATCGACACCCCGAGTTGTTGGGTTAAATCAATACCCGCTTCCGCTGCTACCCCAATTTGATTGCCTTGAATGCGCTCTTCTTCATTGACCAAGGGGGTTGAGAAAATCCGAAATTCACTTAACCCGAGGGCTTCTCCGATTTGCCCCTGCACCGCCCCCAGTACGGCAGACCCAGCTAAATTGGCCAGACCCACGGTGGTTTGGGTACTATCCTGCCCCAACGTATTAATAAAGCCCCCGCCCAACAGGGTAATAATTTCCTGCTCCGATCGCCGGGGAGTGCTACTGAGTTGAATACTGTTTTTCAGGTCGCTGGCCGGGCCATTAATCTGCGCTTTGATGCGGATGGTTTGTAAACTTTCCTGGGTGGCACTAAAGGGTTGATCAATTTCCGACGACAGGGGGTTACGGGCCAGGCTATGATTACGGCTGGTTTCACTGGCGGCACTGGTTAAATATAAGTCGAGATAGGGGTCGAGACCCTTGTCGGGGAAGAATTGAACCGTGTTGGTTTGGCTACCATCTAGGCGTAGCTGGCTGGCGAACAAGTTGATCTGTCCCCCTTTCAAGGTGATTTGCCCCTGGGGTTGGAGGTGGTCCACAGAGCCAAATAAGCGTAGGTTCCCCACCGCTGCAAAGTCGAGGAAGGGTCGGTTTTGCACCCGGATATTCTCACTGAGGGTCAGGGTGAGACCCTTAAATTGGGGGCCCTGGTTCGGGGCGGGGGAAGCAGAGGTTGGTTTAGGGAGGGAGGCAGCGCCGAGGAAAATATTGCCGTTAGAAAGGGTTAATTGACCACCGATGTGGGGGGCGATCGCCGTGCCGGTGATGTCCACGTTCCCAATCAAAGCCCCCTGATACAGGCTGGGCACATCCACCGCCAGATTATTCAAACTGAGTTGGAGGGGCTGAGTCGTGATGGGTAAAGGATTTTGTAAGGGCAACGTGCCGCTGATGGCCAAATCGCCCCCGCTAATTTTGCCGCTCAATTGGGTCACCTGCAGGGTATTCAAATCCGCCAAGATTTGACCATTCACGTCTGTGATGGGGGTATCGGGTAAAAACGGAGAGGCGATCGCCGCATCCTTGAGGGTGACGTTTCCCAGTCCCTGGAGTTGACGGAGGGTTTGGGTTTGGGGGTCAAGACGGCCCAGGAGTCGGAGATCCACATTGCCTTGACCGCCGACCCACATTAATTGCTGATTGGTTACCAAGTTCAATAAACGTAGACCATCATTTTTAAGCCGTAACCCCACCTGGAACTGATCCGAGGCGGGTAATTGCTTTGCAAAGGGAAACACATAGGGCACCGATCCTTCTAAAATCAGCGGTTCCGTCTGGGCATTCACCACACTTTGCAGGTGAAATCCGAGCCGTCCCGCTTCGTAGCGGAATTCCCCCCCGGTGTCCTGGAGGGCCAGCTTTTGAAAACGACTGTCTTGGATCTGAACCGTCCCTTGGAACTGGGGGTCGTGGCGAGTGCCATTGAGGTGAAAATCGGCAAAAATCGTCCCTTCCGGTCGCAGATGTTCCGGCAGATTCAATAACGTCCCCAGGGGCGCCAGGGGGACCCCTTGGATTTGCAGTTGTCCTGCTTGGGTTGTCGGCCCCAATTCTCCCTGAAGTCGCAAAAATTGATCGCCACTTCTCAGTTCCAGGGGGTCAATGGCGATTGCTTCCCCTTGCCAACGCCCCGCCATGGTTAATTGGTCGAGGTGATGATCTCCCCACTGCCAATCTTGACCTTTGAAGGTGAACTGGGCGGCGATCGGGTCACTGCCATTACTTTGGGCCGTAATTTTCCCCTCAAAATGTCCCTGAAGCTGCCGCAGTTCTGGCAGGGCGCCCAGTCTTCCCTCCCCTGGCTGGGATGACGATTGACGCTGTTTAGCCACCTGAGTTTGACTCGCTGACAGTTGGGTTAGTTGCTCCCCAAGACTGGTACTGCCATCCCCCACCCGAATTAACGGCTGCTGGGGATCCTGTCCGTCGCTGTATAAATCCTTGGCCTTGGCATAGGACGGGGGTTGCAGTCCCCGCTGTAAATCTTGCCAGTCAAACGTATGCAAGGTTTCCAAAATATCTTCAATGCGACTGTCTCGAAAACTGACTGCCCCTGCCCATTGGGGGGTTTCCCCCTGAACAGTGAGATCCCCTTGCAAGAGAAACGTGCTTTTGCCATAGCGGAGACGACTGTTTTCCACCGTCAAGCGACCCTGATGGAAGCGGAAGTTGGCCGTGAGATCGTTGCCCCGAAAGTTGCCCCAGCGGGGATTGTTAATGGTGACCCGGGTACCGATCGCCGTTTTTTGGGCTAAATCCACTTGAAAATTCCCCGACAGTTCCCCCGCCAAGGGATGCTGTTGAATCTGATTTAACGTTGATTGAATTTTGGGGGACAGGGACGGAACAAAGGCGATCGCCGTGGGCAAACTGGCTTGAACGGTGGTCAGGGGCAATCCTTGGGCCGTGAGTGAAAATTGGTTATCCTGACGCACCCCGGTTAGTTTCACCCCCTGGCGTTCATACAAAATCGCAGTGGGGGTTTGCTGAGGATTTAACGAGAGGTGGAGGGTTTCTTCCTGGCCCTGGAGGGCAAGGGTTAGCCCCTGGACATTTTTCTTAACTGCTCCCGTCAACCAAGGGGAAAAACGATAATCCCCCAACTGCAAACCGGCGATCGCCAGTTGACCATTTAGATTAGGTTGGGTAGCGGAGCCGGTAATGTGACCTTGGAAATTCAGTTGCCCCGCCATTGGTGCCGTCGGGGGAGAGGGCACAAACTGGCTGAGGGGGAATTGCTCCGCCTGAACCTGTAAATTCACCTGATGAATCTGTTGGGCAAAATTCAATCCCGGTTTCACCGAACCAATGGGAATGATGACTTGCCCGTGGGCCGTTAAGCCCTGACTATCAAGGCGATCGAGGTTAAGAGTGTTCCCTTGCCAATTAAACGCCACTTGCACCGGACGTTTTAGGGTTTGCCAGCCAGAGGTACTGCGTAGGTTGCCTTGAACGTGGGTTAATGCCGGGGTTTGCCCTTGCCAGGTTCCCGCCAGTTGTACCTGGCCCCGCACCTGGCCGGGTTGCGGGATATTCAGTTGCTGCCATTCCAGTCCCGGGGTGGTTAGCTGGGCTTCAAACCGTTGATTATCTAAATTTGCAGCGGTAATGTTCACATCCCCCTGGGGCGATCGCCATTGTCCCTCCCCCGCGAGTTGCCAGGAATCTTGATCGCGATTGAGGTGACCTTGGGCGACAATTTGACCAGAAATTTTTCCCGAAGTTGATTTCCCGGTGGCGGGAATCAGGG
>JAYKHU010000010.1:0-3255 GCA_035285105.1 Synechocystis sp. | reverse complement strand
TGGGGCGATCGCCATTGTCCCTCCCCCGCGAGTTGCCAGGAATCTTGATCGCGATTGAGGTGACCTTGGGCGACAATTTGACCAGAAATTTTTCCCGAAGTTGATTTCCCGGTGGCGGGAATCAGGGTTTGAGCCGGTAAATCCGTTGCTTTTACCGTTGCTTGCCACTGCCCCTGGGCGAGCTGGAATTGGGGAATGGTTAAAGATCCTTGGGGCAGGGAGACTTGCGCCTGACCCTGGGCCGTTAGTTGGGTTAACGCTCCCTGTTGCCCCTTGAGTTGCAGCGTGGCGGTGAGCTGACCTTGGTTCAACACCGGTTTTAAAACGTCAGGTAGTTCCAGGGCGATCGCCGTGAGCGGTAATTGTTGCAGTTGAAAATCCCCTTGCCAGTTTCCCCCGTGGTAGGTCAAATTCTGGCTCTGGACTCTGCCACCGGCTAACGGTAGGGAAACTTGGGTCTGGGCTTGCCAGGTTTTGGGGTCTGCTAACTCCCCGGCCACCGTTGTCTGGCCGGATAAGGATAACCCTGTCGGCAAATGGGGCTTAGCTTGCGCTGGTAGCCAGGGTTGGGGGTTGACCCCTTGTGCCTGGAGTTGGAGTTGAAAGGGTTGCCATTCTGTTTGGCCGTTTTTGACCCGGCTGTTCACTTGCCCTAAGCCGGTAATCCGACCGCCACTTTGGGGAATGGCTTTGACATTGCGGATTGTGATCTGGTCGTCGCTAATGTGTAAATCGGTGCGGAACTCCCGCAGGGCTAATTTTTCAATTTGTAAGGGATTTTGCCCCCCTTTGCGAAGTTTGACCTGAACATCGGGGTTTTCTAAAGCCCCTTGGATCTGGATTTGGGAACTGAGTTGACCGCTCAGGGGCACTGTGGGGCGGGGAAATGCGAGGGCATGAAAAATGCCATCCACCCCTAACGGTTGGGTGGCGATCGCCAGATTAAATCCGTCCCGCCAATCGAGATGGCCGGTGCTGTGGGCGCGGAGTTGGCCGAGGTTTGCTTGGATTTTGTCGAACTGAATTTTTTGACCCTGAAAAATCAACGGCCCTTGAATCTGGGTTAATGGCCGCCCTAATTGGGGCAGTTTCAGAATGCCTTGCTCCACCTCCACCTTGCCATCGAGGGAAACCAAGACCTGATCCTCAACGGCGATCGCCAGTTGACTGGTTAATTCCCCCCCCCGCAAATCTAACGGTAACGGCAACAACTCCCGCAGGGGGGCAGCGGGTAAATGGCGGGTATTAACGGTGAGGGTTAAGCGTTTCTCCTCCCCCGCAAATTTTCCCCGAATGGTTAAGCGAGAACGTGGATGGGTGGCGGGTAATACTTGACCATCCAACGCAAAGGTGAGGGTTTGATCACTGCCATGGGGAGCAATACGGGCGGATTTAAGCGTGAGTTCCACTGGGGAATTAAGCTGTTTGGTTTCAAAATGCCGCGTGACCACCGTGCCCTGGGCGTCTTCAATCTGCAGTGCCTGTAACCCCAAGGGGAAATCCGCCCCCATCTGGTCAAATTCGGTCTGTAACCAAGCCCCCGATCGCCCTTGTTCAAAATAGGCCTGGGGCTTAATGGCTGTGATGGTTAACCCTAAGCGCCGATCCCAGAGATATTGGAGGGGATTGTAAGCAATCCGTAACCCCTGAAGTTTTACCCAGTTCGGATCCTGGGCTGTTGTGGCGATGGTGGTTTCCCCAAATTCTAGATGGGTCAGGGAAACGGTTTTGAGTTCGCCCAGGGTAACGGGACGATTGAGAAAATTTTCAATGCCTTGCTCAATCAGGGGAGCCACATCGTGATAGATCCAAGTGTGGGTGTAATAGCCCACGCCTACGGCGATCGTCACCGCGCCCACGCCACTGGCCCAGGCCATTTTCGCCCGCCACAATCCCTTCCCCCCGAAAGTCGCCCTGGGGGGCAGTCCGGATAAAGACTCAGACTGTCTAGGGTCGGTGACCATATTCCTATCCGTTTTGTTGTCTCACACCTTTGCCCCGCAAGGTAACATAATCTGATCGCCGCTGGCTAACCGATCCGCAGGGGGCATTAAACGGAACGTGATCAGGGAACACCCTCCTAATCGAAGACGGGACAAATACCCACAGGTTTCTGGGTGAATGTGGTTAGGTGAACCGTGGCGTCATGCAATAGGGGCAATCAATCCATTCCTGCTGTAATTCTGCCTGGCATACCTGACAGGTCAGGGCACTCTTACGTTTTGCCCGCAATTCCGCCTCTAAGCCAGTATCGGTAAAGGTGACCCGTTCCACCTCTTCCAACGTGGTAAACCCTTCTTGCACCAGATTGAGACTGTAGGCTAACAGGGTGACCATCCCTTCTTGTACCGCCTGATCTTTAATGCGATCCGTGGTGGCTCCCTGGTTAATCAACTCGGCAATTTTCTCCGAGTTCCGCATCACTTCGTACACCCCAACCCGACCTTTATAGCCGCCCCCTTTACATTTTTGACAGAGGGTGCCTTTTTGCCGGGCCGCTTGAATTTCCTCGGGGCTGAGGGTATTGGCTTTATAGATGGTGAATGCATCTTCCCCGGCCACGGAAAAGCCGAAACGGGACAATTCTTCTTTACTGGGATTATAGGCAACGCGACATTCGGTACACACTTTCCGCATCAGCCGCTGGGCCAACACCCCCAGCAACGCCCCCGACACCATGAACGGCTCTACCCCCATCTCATCTAAACGGGCGATCGCCCCGGCAGCATCGTTGGTGTGGAGGGTGGTTAGAACCAAGTGTCCCGTTAGGGCGGCCTCGATCGCCGTTTTCGCAGTTTCTTTATCCCGGGTTTCCCCCACCAGAATTACATCGGGATCTTGCCGCATAAAGGCCCGCAAAATGGAGGAAAAATCCATCCCCTTTTCCCGAATCACCTGCACCTGGGTAATGCCCGGTAGGGCATACTCAATGGGATCCTCAGCGGTATTAATGTTAACGCCAGGGCTGTTACGTTCCGCCAAGACAGAGTACAAACTAGTGGATTTCCCCGACCCGGTGGGCCCCGTCACCAGCAACAACCCATAGGGCCGGGCCGCTAGATCCCGCATAATCTGCAACGTATCTGGGTTGGTAATCAGAAAATCTAACCCTAACTGGGTGGCTGAGTTATCCAAAATCCGTAAACAGACCTTTTCCCCATAACGGCTAGGAATGGTATTCACCCGGAAATCCACCTTACGACCCTGGTAAATCCGGCGAATTTTGCCATCCTGGGGAGCGCGGCGTTCAGCAAT
>JAYKHU010000009.1:0-5590 GCA_035285105.1 Synechocystis sp. | reverse complement strand
TAATAGTTGTGACCCATCCCCTTGGCTAACTTGGCTCTCAATTCGGGATCGCTGAGATCGGGTTTTTTAATAATTGTCATGGGGGAGAAACTCCTAAACCAATAGCGTTATAACGATAATTTGAGGGCGGGGATTAACGGTGACGGGCATTAAACCGGCCATCAATCCCAACACTGTAGCGAATTTAGAGGGGGCCAGAGATCCCTTGTTTACGAATCATCAAGAAGTGCAGCAGTAATAGAACCGCAATCACCCAGGGCAACACAAAGGTATGTAGGCTGTAAAAACGGGTGAGGGTTGCTTGACCGACACTTTCAGACCCCCGCATTAAGGTCACGAGTTGATCCCCCACCACCGGGATGGCAGCAGGAACGCCGGATACAATTTTGACCGCCCAGTAACCGACTTGGTCCCAAGGTAAGGAGTAGCCCGTTACCCCGAAGGTGACCGTGGTCACAGCGAGCATGACACCGACAACCCAGGTTAATTCCCGGGGCTTTTTGAAACCACCGGTGAGATAAACCCGAAAGACGTGCAGGATCATCATCAACACCATCATGCTGGCAGACCAGCGGTGGATGGAGCGAATCAGCCAACCGAAGTTGACTTCATTCATGATGTATTGAACAGAGGTGAAGGCTTCCGCGACCGTCGGCTTGTAGTAGAAGGTCATGGCAAACCCAGTGGCAAACTGGATCAAGAAGCACGTCAGGGTTAAGCCGCCCAGGCAGTAAAAAATGTTGACATGGGGCGGAACGTACTTACTGGCAATGTCGTCGGAAATGGCTTGGACTTCCAGGCGATCATTGAACCATTGAAAAACTTTTGATTCGGTGACTTCTTTTGAAAACATTTGATGAAGCTAGACTTCTCTAAGGATCAGGGATGGAATGGGGAGACTCGAACCGAGTCATATAAGGCGCATATAATCAGCGTAATATGGCAGATTTGCTAAGAGAAAGTGGAATTTCTTTTTCCCGGCAAAAACTGAGAGATATTCATAAAAAAATTTAACACAGCTTGAAGGGCCAGGGGAAGGTCAACCCCTAGGGTTATACTGACGCCAAGGCGATCGCCAAGGAATTCGGAGGTCGATTGAAGGAGACATAACCGATGAGCGATAGATTAGACCGTATTGAGTCTTTAATTGAGTCGAACGCCAAGAGCATTGAGGCATTAACTAACCAAGCCAGCCAGGATAGTGCGCTTTACCGAAAAGACCGCGCCCACGTATTTGAGTGGATGGCCCGACTGGCGGCGGCCCAGGCTGATTTCTATGAGGCTCAATCGGATTACCTGGATCATTTACAAAAAATTGACAATAAATTAACGGACATTTTGGAACATCTTCAGTCCGATCGCCGTTGAAGGGATACTTTAGGTCTAGTTTTCAGGGGACTGAGTTTTTTGCTGTCGCACAAGTTCCTGTTTAACGGCACTTAATTCCTGATCCCGCTGGTGAATCATTTCCGCCATTTGTTGAATGGCCCGGGCTAAGGCCCCCAACTCGTCGGGGCGGGTGGTGATGTCCTCCAATCCCAGTTGATCGGCTTTGAAGGTGTTGTTTTCGATGGCGGCGGCGATCGCCGCTGTAACGTAATAAATCTGCGCCAGATCTTCGACGCTGCGATGGTGGCGTTGCTCAAAGGCATCCATCACCTGGTTATAGCGCCCCGCAATGTGTCCCACTTCGGTGAACGGGTTAACGGGTACCCGTAGGCTCAAATCATGGGTCTTGGCTTGGCGGTCCATGACTTTAAATAATTCATAGGTTTCTGTTGTCGCCCGGTGTTCGGACACATTTAAGCCCATTTCTTCATCCTCCGGGGAAATGCGGAGGGTAAAGACCCGATTCAATAGGGTTAACACTGTCCAGGCTAAACCAAAAGACCAGAGGGCACAGACGCCAATGCCCAGTAATTGCACCCCGCATTGTTGCCAACGGCTTAACCCCGTTTCCAGCACCGTTAATTGTCCAAATATTCCCACACAGAGGGTGCCCCAGGCCCCACTGCCCCCATGGACTGCCACCGCATCTACGGCATCATCTACCCCCCAACGCTGTAATTGCTGCGCTAACAAATGGGCGATCGCCGCCCCTGTGGCCCCGATTACCAAGGCGATCGGGGTGATCACCGCATCGGCCCCGGCCGTAATGGCCACCAAACCGGCCAGAGACCCATTCATTAACGGTTCCACCTCAATCATTTTTTCCTGCAACAAATTGAGTAACGCCGCCATCAACATGCCCCCGACCCCTGCCAGCACTGTATTGACAATCACACCGGGCACCGCTGGGGTAACGCCAAAGGTACTGCCTCCGTTGAACCCCAGCCAACCAAACCACAACAACAACGTCCCCAACACCGAAAAGGGCATATTAGAGCCTTGGATTTTAGAAATTGCCCCTGGCTGGGGAAACCGTCCCTGTCTTGCCCCCACCACCAAAATGGTGGCCAATCCCACCCAGGCCCCCACACTATGTACCACCGTTGAACCGGCAAAATCCCGAAAGCCGAGGTTTTCCAGCCAGCCCCCAGCGGCTTCAATCCCCGCCACTGTGCCCAAACTATTCCAGGCCCAGTGCCCAAACAGGGGGTAAATCAGTCCCGATGCCAATCCCGCCACCATTAGATAGGTGGAAAATTTGAGCCGTTCTGCCGCGGCCCCGGAAATAATCGTCGTCGCGGTGCCACAAAACATGGCTTGAAACAGAAAAAACACCGCCAGGGCGGGATGGGCGCTGAGATTAACAAAACCATAGCCCTGACCCCCCCAGCCCCAGGACGAGAGGCCAAACATCACCCCAAAGCCAAAGGACCAAAACAGGGCCACGGAAATGCCAAAGTCAGCAAAATTTTTAATGGCCACGTTAATACTGTTCTTAGAACGGGTTAAACCCGACTCCAAGCACATAAACCCGGCTTGCATCAAAAAGACTAGACCGGAACACAGGAGCATCCAGAGGGTATCCAAGGGGGTCATGAGGGTAAGGCGGGCTGGGCCCAGCGGGGTTTAAGGTGTTTGCGTTTAAACTGATAGCGCTCTGCAAATCGGGGGATTTCGCCTTGGTGACCCATGACGATCATGGTGTCGTTTTCGTTCAGGATTTGGGAGGGGTGGGGATGCAAAATCGTACTGCCATCGGCCCGGCGCAGGGCAATGACAATAAACGCCCCCTTACTACGGACTTCCATTTCCATAATGGTGCGCCCCATGGCCGGGGAATCGATCGCCACAATCAATTCATCCATCTGCACGTCAATGTTGGAGAGCAGATCGTTTAAAAAACTGCGTTCATCGGGTCGGTTAATAAAATCCCGTCGGTTGACATGGGTAATGAGGTCCGCCATTTGGATCGCGCCGACGGTTAACGGCAAAATCACCTGATCAGCACCGGCTAAGCGCAATTTTCGTTCCGTTTCCGGCACTTCCCCCCGGGCCAAAATTAATAAATTAGGATTTAATTCACGGGCGGTGAGGGTGATAAAGACATTAGTGGCATCCTCCGGTAACACCGTGGCTAAGGTCTTGGCCCGCATAATGCCCAGGGCCTGTAACTGTTCTTCCCGGGTGGCGTCGCCGCAATGGGCTAAGTACCCCAACTCCTGGGCAATCGCCACGGCCTGGGGTTGATTATCGATAATACCGAAGGCCAGACCAGCCTCCTGGAGTTGTTTAGCTAGCACCTGACCCATGCGCCCAAAGCCGCAAATAATAGTGTGATCGCCTAGGTTAGCAATTTGCCGTTGCCGTTGTTGACTGTCTAATGCCCGATGGATTTCCCCTTCCGTCACCATTTGCACAAATGCCCCCACAATATAGACCGCAGACGTGGTACCCGCCAAAATCACCAGGATAGTGAACACCCGTTCTATCGGAGTCGTTAATGGCCTGACTTCCCCATAGCCCACCCCAAAAATGGTAATAATTACCATGTAAATGGCTTCTAGGGTCGTCCAACCAAAATAAACGTATCCCAACGTCGCCAACACAAAGGTGACGACAAAAAAGAGCACCCCGATTTTTAGCCGTTGGTTAGACGCTTGCATAGAAAAAATCCCCCAACTCAGCAGTTTAACCGGATTACCATAAACCACTGTTACGATTGACACCAAATCGGCGATCGCCGCAAACGAGTGAAAACCCTGGACAAGCCAATGACCTTTGATCCCACTGCCTTACCGCCCCTCACCAAAACCACCTTCTGGGCCATTATTCACCAGGAAATTAGTGATGACGTGGTGAACCAACTCCTGGCCCATTACCTCGGCTATCGCTTCGATCCCCAAACCCAAGCCTGGGATCTCACCCAAGTGGAAGCCAGTTGGGCGACAGAGTACCCCGAACCGCCGGATTTCATCGCCAATCGTCCCCCCACAGTAAAACTCACCCGTTCCATTGCCAAGGAGAATAAACAATTACTCAAGGAATGGCTGGGGTTTGAAGGTTACAAACTGGGAGAATTTACCCCCACCCATACCCGGCGGGCCACAGCGGTTAATTGGTTGTTGAGTTATCTAGCCAGTCACCATTTGCCCTTGGTTTAGGGGGGACGGTCCCTGATGACGTTTTTGATTGATGAAATTAGTTCTTATTGTCTATCAAATGTTGATTGATAATCTCCAAAATTACGTCCTCTAGTGCTGGAATGTTAGCGGGCATAATCGTGTTGTCAGTATGTTTATGATCTAAATACTCTAGGTCTGGCTTATGTCTAGCATTATCGTAGCGAAAGATTAAACGATTATCTAGACATTGATAATGAAACGAATAGGATAGTTTCACAGATGAATCTTGTAAATCAACATATTCTTTAAAATAGAGTCGTGACCCGTGAATAAATTCTAAACAACCGTGAATGAAACCGATATAGTCTGAACGTGCATCGACGGCAAAGCTGAACGATAAAATATAGCCATTGTCAACATATTTTTCAATGATCAAAATTAGGTTAGTTTGATACGTGTTGAGTAACATATTCTATTCCTTCTAGCTTTTGCAACGCATTAACCAGCCTCTGTTTAACCCTGATCTCACCAACCCAAGTAACATACTCATCATCCCCCCCTTCTAGATCTTCCGCTGTCCAATCAGATAAAAATAACTGGGAAGAAACTTGGTATTTTGATTCAAAGTCCCCTAAAACTTTATTGCTCTTTTCGATGGAACGTTTTAAGTTTTTGATTTCAGCATTGATGGCCGACTCAATTAACCCTTGGACATTGTCTAAATCGGGAGTATCGGATTGAATTTGCAGTTGCAACATGGTTTTCCCCTTGCTGATAAACATTTACGATTTCCCAAGCATCACTAGGTAATTGATTAACACAAATACGCACTAGTCCCCAAGCCATAGCCTGGGCAATTTTTTAATAATACTGCAAAGTCTTTTGGGTTAGCACAGACAGCAGGGGATGGGTCACGAAGAACCGCAACTGATGAGATTGTCTGAAAAGTCTGGAGGTAAAGACGCCAGGGAAAATGCTAGGATGCCTTGATACTAACTATTTCCACTTTTTGCCGTGGCTCAGGTAATTGTCGAAAATCTCTATAAAAGTTTCCCCCAACAAAGCACGAAACAGTCCCC
>JAYKHU010000008.1:0-6956 GCA_035285105.1 Synechocystis sp. | reverse complement strand
GAGGTAAAGACGCCAGGGAAAATGCTAGGATGCCTTGATACTAACTATTTCCACTTTTTGCCGTGGCTCAGGTAATTGTCGAAAATCTCTATAAAAGTTTCCCCCAACAAAGCACGAAACAGTCCCCTGGGGGCGCAATGGTCAATGTGCTTAAGGCGATTAATTTAGAGATTAAAGACGGAGAATTTATGGTGCTGGTGGGGCCATCGGGATGTGGCAAAAGTACCCTGTTACGACTAATTGCGGGCTTAGAAACCGCCACAGGGGGCAATATTCTGATCGGCGATCGCCGGGTGAATGGGTTACCCCCCAAGGCCCGGGACATTGCCATGGTATTTCAGAATTACGCCCTCTATCCCCATTTGAGTGTGTACGACAACATTGCCTTTGGACTACGGCGGATGCCGGATCAAAGAACGGTGGGGGAGGATAAATTTCCCCGCTGGTTGCAGGATGGGTTACGGGGACTGACTAAACCGTTACCAACATCTCTGCAATATCGATCGCCCCAGGAAAAACAGTTAGCCAAACAGGTCAACACTGTTGCCCAACAGTTGCAAATAGATCATTTATTAGACCGCCTTCCTAAACAACTGTCCGGCGGCCAAAAACAACGGGTGGCCCTAGGGAGGGCGATCGCCAGAAATCCCCAGGTGTTTTTAATGGACGAACCGTTATCGAACCTGGATGCCAAACTGCGGGCCGAAACCCGTAGCCAAATCGTTAAACTCCAACGACAACTGGGCATCACCACGATTTACGTTACCCATGACCAAACGGAAGCCATGACCATGGGCGATCGCATTGCGGTGTTAAACCAAGGAGAAATTCAGCAATTAGCGACGCCGTTAACCCTCTACAATCAACCGGCCAATCGCTTCGTGGCGGAATTTATTGGCTCACCACCGATGAATTTTTTCACCGTCACCGTGGAATCGGAATCAGTGCTGACCCATCCCCAATTTCGTCTAGAATTGCCGCCCCAGTGGCACGATTGGGTACGACCCTACACCGGGCGATCGCTCCTGCTCGGTGTCCGTAGTGAACATTTCCGCCTGGCCCAGGCAAGTCCCGACAGCTTAGAAATTGAAGTGGATTTAGTGGAAGCCCTGGGCAATGACACCTTTATTTACGCCCATTTACGACAAGATCCAACCCAAACTCTCCAAGCCCGCATTGCCCCGGATCATGCCATTCAGGTGGGAGAAACCCTCTGGTTGGCCGTCAACCTCCCCAAAATTCATTTATTTAATGCCAAGACGGAACAGGCGATTAACTGAGCACTGGCATCATCAATGAACTGAGCACTGACACCATCAGGAGCCAGAGCCATTCGTCACCGCCTGAATTTGGTTAAGAATCGTATTTTCCTTGGTACTGTGCTTCAATGATCGGGCTAGGGAAAGCGCTTGTTGGTAGGCGGTGAGGGCCGGTTGGGGCTGTTGGGCATCGAGATAAAGTTGGGCGATTTTTTCGTAGGTACTCATCATGCCGTAATAGTTATAGGATTGCTGCTGTACTCGCAATAGTCGTTTATAAATTTCCAACGCATAGTTGTCCTGCTCCCGGCTACGGTACAGATCCCCCAGTTTATCCAGGGCGATCGCCGCTGTGCTGAGTTGTTGGATTGACCAGGCAAGGGTGTAGGCTTCTTGGTAGGTTTGGCTCGCTTTTTCCGCTTCCTCTAGGGCTAAATAATGGTCGGCGATCGCAATTTTTAGCTCAGGAATGAGGGCTATTTGTTTATCCTGCAGATGGCGATCGACTAACTGTTCTTGGATGCGGATCGCGTTGTCGGGTTGGGAAGCCTGTTGATAAATATCCCCCAACTTTTGGAGGTAGAGGCCTTCGTAATAGGTATTGTTAGCTGCCACGGCCCGCTTCAATAGGACTTCGTAGGCGTCGGCGGCGGCCGGGTAGTTAAATTTGGCGAGATATAATTCCCCTAGCATCGATAACGCTTCGTTTTCCCGACGGTAATCTTTTTGCTGCTGGGCGTCCTGACGAATGGTTTGATAAACGGCGATCGCCGAATCTAGGCTATGGAGTTGACGATAGGCCTGGGCAAAGGCCGTTAACAACTCCGGGGTCATGGCTTTTTTAGCGGTTAGGGCGTTGTGTAGCGTATCCAACCGTTTACTAATAATGCCGACGTCAACCTTACGATTTTTTTCCCAAGCAATCTGACCAATGCGTCCCAACGCCGCAATTTCTGCCAATTCCCCTAAGCGTTGCCGACCCCGTAAACTCCGATACCACACCGTAAAGGCTTCATCAGTTTGCCCTGCTTGATCTAATTCCTGGGCTTGGCGATCCAATTCATCTAAATTTTCCTGTAAACGCCGCCGTTGGAGGGGGGTCAGGGAGGCGCTGGACGGTAACAGCGGATCATGTGGGAACAGACCGTTATCTAACGGATTTTCCGCTGGATCTTGAGGTTCCGGTGGGGGCGGCGGGGGAAAATAGGGCGTACTTTGGGCGATCGCCGGGGGAACAAGAACGCAAAAGGGTAAGCCCCCACTAACCGTCAAACCCAAGAGTGTTCCGAGAAAAGAACAGGCAAGATAGCGACCTAAGGGAGTCAATGTTAGCGGTGACATCTGAGCGGGCGGCATCGTAAACCGGGTTGTGAAACACCAACGTGAAGCTAAAGCAAATGGACAGAGATTGTCAATTCCAAACCACAACGATACCCTTAAATGACAGCATTACAGAAAATCCATGGGACAGTTTTGGGGGAAAGGCCGTGATTGCATCCATCGGTAAAGTAATTTTCACCAGTCTTTGTCTGGCGATCGTGGTGTCGCCGCTACAAGCCCAAACCCTTAACCAGCAAGTGGTGGCCATGGAGGAACGACGGGAACAGGAATTTGAAGACTTTTTTCAACGGGATTTCACCTCAGTTACCCAGGATGCCACTGGCATCGCCCAGACCTTAGCTCGGCTCGGCAAAGAAACCCAAACCACCCCGGCAGTCCTTTGGGTAACGCCCCGGGAAACGAATCTCCGTCTCGTTTTGATTACGCCAAATGGTGAACCCATTGTCAGAGAACTATACAATGTGCCCCAAAAACGGCTGTTGAAGACCATTCAGGAATTTGTAGCAGATATTAATAATCCCAACCGGCCCCCTAATTTAATCGCCGCCCAACAACTGCACCAATGGCTTTTAGGACCCTATGAAGCAGAGTTTTTGCAAAAAAATAACATTGACATGATCCTTTTCTGCCTGGGAGCAGGGATACGGGCTTTGCCCCTGGCGGCCCTCCACGATGGAGAAAAGTATTTAGTTGAGAAATATACCCTAACTCAGATTCCAGCGTTCAATTTAATTGATACCCAATATCGCAATAACCAATCCGCCAGTATTTTAGCCATGGGGGCGTCGCAGTTTGCCAATCAACCCCCTCTACTCGCAGTGCCCGTAGAGCTTCAAACGATCCTAAACGTCTCTGAGTCCGGTGCCTTGCCGCCTAATCCTCAAAATGAGTTGTTGTTGCTCAATGAAACCTTTACCCCGGAAAATTTACAGTCCATTTTGGCAGACCGTCCCTTTGATATTGTTCACATTGCCACCCACGCTGCCTTTCGTCAGGGAACTCCCCAAGCGTCCTACATTGAGTTTTTTAATGAAACCTTGAGCTTTGAGCAGTTTGCCCAATTACCCTGGCAACCCTTGCGGACTGAATTACTGGTGCTCAGTGCCTGTCAAACAGCGTTAGGCGATCGCCAAGCAGAATTAGGATTTGCCGGTCTAGCGCTTCAGGCTGGGGTCAAATCGGCGATCGCCAGTGTGTGGGAGGTCAGCGATGCGGGAACGTTGGCATTAATGGCGGAATTTTATCAACAACTCGCGGCGGTTAACACAAAAGCCCAGGCGTTGCAGCAAGCCCAAATCAAAATGCTTAACCGTGAAATTCGCTTTATCAATAATGAGCTGCAATTATCTGACAGTCGAATCCCCATTGCATCGGAACTTAATGCCGTGGTTGGACAAGACAGTGACCTCTCCCATCCTTACTACTGGTCTGGGTTTAACTTCATTAGTAGCCCTTGGTAAAATGCCCTGATCAATCAATTTCCGAGAGCCAAAGCTGTTCTAAAGAGCCATTATTGACTTTGAAAATTTGTGCCGATCGCCGCCATTGATCATCAAACCGATTTAAGTGGGTGGTGGTAATCAAGGTTTGAAAGCGATCTTCTACAGCGGCTAGTAATTGGGATTGTCGGTCTAAATCTAATTCTGCTAACACATCATCTAGAAGTAATAACGGCGGTTCCCCGATTACCGCTTCAATTAAACTCAACTCCGCTAGTTTTAACGCCAACACTAACGTCCGTTGTTGTCCTTGGGAACCATAGGTTTTGGCGGGGGTATCATTAATTAGAAACTGGATTTCGTCCCGGTGAGGCCCCACCACCGTTGCCCCTAATTGATACTCAGCAATGCGGCGTTGCTCAAGTCGTTCCCAGAATGCCTGCTGAACAGCCTGGGGATCATCCCCTTTCCAGGTAATACTGGGCTGATAGTCAATTTGTAGCTGTTCTGTTTCGCCACTAATGCGACCATGCCATTCCGCCGCCAAAGGCGCTAACCGTTCAATGCCCCGCGATCGCCGTCGAGCCACCCTGGCCCCCATTTCCACCAATTGTTGATCCCATAAGTCTAAATTATTTTTTTGTTCTGAATTTGGGGATTCCCCCCCTTCCGTTTGCTGACGAATAATCTTTAACAGAGCATTCCGTTGCTTTAAAATGTGCTGATATTGCCCCAAAATATGGGCATAGAGGGGTTCCAGTTGGGTTAATAACGTATCTAACCATTGTCGCCGACAATCCGGTGCGCCCCGCACTAAATCTAAATCTAAACAGGAAAATTCCACTGCATTTAACGTACCTAAAAAATCTAATTGTCGTCTTGCGGTAGTTTGATTAATTTGTAAACTCCGTCGCCCCGATCGCCGTAGGATAATCTCTAACTCTGCCACACTATATTGCCGGTCTAATAAAGCTTTAATTTGACCATTAGCTGCCCCATCAAAAACCAATTCCTGATCCCGATTGGTGCGATGACTTTTCAACGTCGCTAGTAATTCCACCGCCTCTAATAAATTTGATTTCCCTTGGGCATTGTTGCCAACAAGAATCGTTTTTTGGGCAGAGAATTCAACAATTTGTTCAAGGTAATTCCTAAACGCTCGCAAATACAGTTTTTTTAAATACATTATTTGATTTAAAGAACTGCTCCCAGTTCATCACCAAAAGATTAGACAGATTGAGATATTGAGATATATTATCTCCAAAATTGACATTCCAGGGGCAAGGTGAGTTAATTAACCATGATTGACGATATGCGAGTAAAAGTATGCAAGGCAGCCAAAAAACGTCTATTGTATTTACCCCATACAATTCAACAAATGTCTCGCCCAGAGCGAATGATTTCCACTGCTGAGGTTAACAGCGTTGTGTGGACAGGTGACATTATTGAAGATTATCCTGATGTTCCAAGGGGACATAGCTGCTTGATCTTAGGGTTTGGAGAAAATGAGCGAGCTATTCATGTAGTCTGTGCTCCTAAAGATGAATATTTAGCTATCATTACGGCATATCTGCCGGATCCAAGGCAGTGGATGCCTGATTTTAAAGGGAGACGATAAGAATGAAATGCTTGTGTTGTAAAGCGCCAATGCGACGAGGAACAGCGCCCTTCATCATTGATCGCCATAACTATCGCATTTCTTGGGACAATATTCCCGCGTGGGTTTGTGAGCAGTGTGGCGAGGTATTGTTTGAGGCGCGTGAGGTTGACCTTATTCAGCAAGCCCTTGCTGACTTAGATAGTCAAACGAAAACGTTGGTCAGTCAATCTCATTAATTAACTGACCCCAGCCCTGATCTTGGAGAGGGTTCTTGATAGAGTGAGTTAAGAGTTCCCCTGGCGTTTCCTTATGGTGCAAGCACTTACCAAGTCAATTAGCCTTGAAGACTTTCTTGCCCTACCGGAAACAAAGCCGGCTGGGGAGTATATTGATGGAAAAATAATCCCCAAACCCATGCCCCAAGGGAAACATAGCGTCATCCAAACCGAGCTTGTTGCCTTCATCAACCACGCTGTTAAGCCTAACCGAATAGCGCGGGCCTTTACGGAACTCCGGGCTACCTTCGGGGGGCGGTCAATCGTGCCAGATGTGTCAGTTTTTCTCTGGGATCGGCTTCCTCGGGATCAAAATGGTGAGATTGCCAATGTTTTTCCCCTAGCACCGGATTGGTCTATTGAAATTCTCTCCCCGGGGCAAAGTCAAACGAAAGTCACCAAAAATATTTTGCACTGCCTTAACCACGGCACTCAACTGGCTTGGTTGATTGATCCCGATGAACAAACGGTGTTGGTTTTTCTGCCGCAACAACTGCTCCAGTTTTACGATCGCCCTGATCAGAGCCTGCCCATGCCTGTCTTTGTTGAGGGATTAGCGTTGAGCGTTGGGGATGTCTTTGGCTGGCTTAGTCAGTAGTCTAAGACCAGAAATCACCGCTTATTGCCCCCAAAGATTGAAGGGGCGACTATCCCGCTGATAAACTGAGGACTGTTCAATTTGGCTATCTTCCCCTATGTCCCTCATCCGTGCCCTGCATCAACAGTTAGTCAACAAAGACCGCTCCGCCGTTGAACTGACCCAGGCGAGCTTAGACCGCATTGCGGCGGTGGATGGCCAAGTGAAAAGTTTTTTGACTGTAACGGCTGACCAGGCGATCGCCAAAGCACAGCACATTGATGCCCAGATTGCAGCGGGGGAAACCATTGGTTTATTGGCAGGGATTCCCATCGCCATTAAGGACAATCTCTGCACCAAAGCGGTACAGACTACCTGTGCGTCCCAAATTTTGGCGGGGTTTGTGCCTCCCTATGAATCCACGGTGACCAGTAAGTTACAGATTGCCGGGGCGGTGATGGTGGG
>JAYKHU010000007.1:0-25643 GCA_035285105.1 Synechocystis sp. | reverse complement strand
CGCCCCTAATCAAAGAAAAAGAGGGTCACCAATTTGCGCTGTTCCTCTGCCTCTTGGCAGGTCTGCATTAACGTGTGGCTCTCGTGGAAGGCAAAACAGATCAGTTGCTGACAGCGGTTAATAATTTCTCGATTACAAATGGCACTCGCTTCCCCCAGGGAAAGATTGTCATTTTCACTGTTTTCCACCAAATGAATTACCTGCGCTAACTGCTCTCGGGATTCCCGGGGTTGGCGTTCTAAACTCTGGGGCAAAATAACGGTTAACAGGTTAGGATCGGCTCGCATTGCCCCCTTAATCACAGCGGAATTCGTACCCGTCGCGCCGGACGTTACCAAGTGGTTGCCGGCCAAGACCAGGGCATAGCTCATCATTTCAATTAACTGTTGATGAGTTATGGGTACATGGCGAGACCCCAACAGGGCAATGCGTTTAGAACCAGTTTGCTGAATAGCGGCCAGTTCTTGCGCTAAGGTATCAAGGGTAGGGATATTAACAACTTGACTCAAAGACGCTCTCTTCAAAGGCTTGTGGTGACCGCTGTAATTGTAACAAACCGATCGCCATAAGGCGATAATCTCCCTAAAAGTTTCTTGGTATTTTTCACAACAAATCCTGATGGCTTGGTCATCCTATTGGCAGCGGGCGCTTTCTTGGTTGAAAACTCGACATTATGGGCGCACGTCCATCGATAGTCGTTACGCAATTTTTGAAGCTTGCATCATTGGTTTCTTTTCCGCCCTGGCGGCCCTCGGGATCAAAAAAGGGGTTAACTGGCTAGGATCGAGTCGCTTAAGTTTAGCGGATACCTACGGGGCGATTTGGGTGTTACCCCTCTTTGGTCTGGTGTTGGGGAGTTTGGCTGGGGCGTTAATTGAACAATTTTCTAAACCCGCTGGGGGCGGTGGTATTCCCCAGGTGAAAGCGGCCTTGGCTCGGTTTCCCATCCCCCTCAACTGGCGGGTGGCAGTGGTGAAATTATTGGGGACGGTGTTGGTGTTGGGTAGTGGTATTCCCCTGGGACGTCGGGCCCCCACCGTCCATATTGGCGCCGCCTTAGCGTCGGAATTAAGTCGGCTCTTACCCACCTCCCCGGAACATCGTCGTCAAATGATTGCCGCTGGGGCCGCTGCCGGTTTGGCCGCAGGCTTTACGACCCCGATCGCCGGGGTATTGTTTGTGGTGGAAGAATTGATGCGGGATGTGTCGAGTTTGACCCTGGAAACGGCGATCGTTGCCTCTTTTGTGGGGGCCGTAACCTCATTAGTGCTGCAATCCAATGATTTAAACCTCACCCATCCCCTCGGCAATAACCTGAGCATTGGTTTTTCAGCGTCGGAAATTCCGTTCTACTTACTGTTGGGAATATTGGCGGGCATTTTGGGGGTGGTGTTGAACCGGGGAATTTTAACCCTGCAACAGTTTCAACGGCAGTGGAATATTTCCCTTGCCCTCAGAATTGGCGGCATTGGCTTGATTGCGGGGACGGCGATCGCCTTTATGCCTCCCTTTTTCCGGGACAATGCGGGGCTGCGGGAATTTGTCATTTCCGGGGAATTGGGCTGGCAGAGTATTGTCCTCGCCCTGGTGGTTCATTTTTGTTTAACTATGCTGGCCTACAGCACCAACGCCCCTGGTGGATTGTTTGCCCCGGCCCTGGTGATGGGATCGGCGTTGGGTTACTTGGTGGGGGGCTTCGGTAGCCATTGGCAATCCCAGATTACGGAAACCACCTATGCGTTAGCGGGGATGGGGGCATTTTTCACCAGTGTGGTCCGCGTTCCGGTGACGGCGATCATCATTGTGTTTGAACTCACGGGGAACTTCAACATTGTTTTACCCCTGATGGTGGCCTGTGCCACCTCCTATCTGGTGGCGGAAAGTTTATTTCCCCGCTCTTTGTACGATCATTTACTGGAAACCAAAGGCATTTTTCTCCAGGAAGATCACCCGGATCGGGATTTTCTCTCCGACATCCGCGCCGCCCAGGTGATGAAAACCGAGGTGGAAAGTCTCAATGGCAACCTGACGTTAGCGGAGGTGTTACCGATTATGTCCTCATCCCATCACCGGGGGTTTCCCGTGGTGGAAGAGGGAAGACTAGTGGGGGTGTTTACCCAAACTGACCTAGCCAATGCCGCCCAGGAATCCTCCCAAGTGGTGCTGCGCCAGGTGATGACCCCCAATCCCATTACAGTGAATCCCGATGCGCCCCTCAGTGATGTGTTGTATTTACTCAATCGCTATCAACTGTCCCGATTACCCGTCGTGCAAGGGGGACAAAAATTGGTGGGCATTATTACCCGTACCGATATTATCCGCGAAGAGGTGAGTCAATTAGGCAGTCAACTCATTCACCCCCCCCATCCCGCCTATGCCGTTTATCAAACCCGATCGCCAGCGGTGGGAGAAGGACGGATTTTATTGCCGGTAAACCATTCCGACAGTGCCCTGGCCCTATTTCAAATGGCAGCGGCGATCGCCAAGGAAAAAAATTACGAAATCGACTGCTTACAAATCATTCCTGTCCCCAAATCCCAAACCCCTTCGGAGCAACGGGTTGCCAGTCAAACAGAGCGGAAATTTTTACAACGGCTAGAACGCCTTGCCCGTCACCAGGGGGTGTTATTACATACGGAAATCAAATTAGCCCACAGCGTCACCGATACCATCCTCGATGCAGTGCAAACCCGTCATGCAGATTTATTGATTGTGGAATGGCAAGGGGAAATGCCCACCGGTAGTCAAATTTTTGGCAAAATCACCGACAAATTAATCGATCAAGCCCCTTGTCCCGTTCTGCTGATCAAACCGAGCAACCATTCCCGGTCCTATCCCCGGCATCTCTCCCCCGCGGCCACGTGGTTAATGCCCGTGGCCGGTGGCCCGAACATCGACCAAATGTTGGAATTTCTACCGGGTCTCTTTTCCCTCTATCCCGAAAAAAACAATCCTGAACTGCTCATTGCCAAAGTCTATATGCCCCAGCGCCCCACCCCCTACGACCCCTATCAAGACCTGAAAACCATGGCCCAACGCCTAGAAGACCAACTCCAACGCCCGATTATTCCCATTCCCATTTGTTCTCCCTCCGTCGCCAACGCCCTGAGTGACCTAGCCCAGGCCCGAGATTGTGCGGCGATCGTGCTTGGGGCCAGCCGCGAAGGTCTCCTCAAAAATGTCCTCCATGGCAATATCCCTACCCAGATTGCCACCCAAGCCGATGCCACCGTGTTTGTTTTTCGTGGTGCCCTAGACAGCAAAACAGCGGAAAAATTGATTTAACCGTTTCTTAACAATACTTAGTTTAGGGTGATGTAGGCACTATTAGGTTAATTAAAAAAGACAACAATGCCTTGCCATTATTAACTAGAATTTGTACAGTAAATACATGGAGCTAAGGAGCTTCACTGGCAGATAAAAACAGCCAATGTCAAAGTTAAAACCCTAGTTTATCAAGAGAGGTAAAATCGAGCTGTTTCATTTCACATCTGTCTTTCGTTCCGTAAACAACACCCAAACTGAAAACAGTCAAAACCTAGACTAGTGGCCATGGGAGATAGGCAATTTCCAAGTATTGCAGCTCCAAGCATGATCGATAAACGGTAGGTATTTGAGACTGAAGAGTAAGTTCTGGGTGTTGTTGCATTTTAGGGTATTTTTTTGAATTGCTTATTAGTGCCTAATAATAATTGCCCCATCCATCAGTTGTTTAAAGGGTAATCAACCAACTCTTCCGTTGATGGAAATCAGCCTTGGGGACAGGGTGAGATAAGGCCCAGTAACTTAAATTTCCAAGATAATCAGCAACGACCATTGTGATTCCTAATTGTAGAGGAACGGGCTGGGAAAATAGGGGACGCAAATCAAGACGGCAGGTTAATAAATACCGATCAGACTGTTTAATTTGCTGATCAATCTGAAAGGGAGCGGTGTGCCAAGCCGGTTCAGGCATCATCCCCCTGCGGTAATCCTCAAACCGATAACAATTCCAATCCCGACTGGGGGATAGGTTAAATTCCCAATATTGACGGGAATGTTGGGGGGCGAGGAAACACTCAAAACAGGTTTGTTCCCATAGGTTGTCCCGCCGCTGGGGCTTAGAGTTAACGTCAGCAAAGGCGATCGCCCTGATGTCCCCAATTAATTCATAACCGAGGGATAACTGACTGTCAGTTGCCGTTACGTGGGCAAAAATTGCTAAGGCAAGTGGAGAAGACGCCCATGGTGTTGTCTGATCGGTAAACGGTAAGAGGGAATAGGTGGTCATTCAATCTACGAAGCGTTGACTATGCCAGGAAAAACAGGGGTTTAGCGGTTTAAAAATAGGGCATCAAGAATACGGCTCATTTTATCGTTGATGGCATTGAAGCGATGGCGATCGCCCTGGATAGCCGCTGGTGTTTGAATATATTTGCCCATTACCACCTCATCGCCACAGTGGTCGAGCAGGGATTAAACACTGTCTGGGGTCGCTTCCAGGTGAAATTGCAGGGCTAACACCCGTTCATTGTAAATAAACGCCTGATTAGGGAAGGCAGTGCTAGACGCTAAGGCGATCGCCCCGGCGGGAATGTCGAACGTATCCCCATGCCAGTGAAATGCCATCCCTTGAAGGGGAAGAGCCTGAAACATCTGCGTTGGGGATTCCGCCTCCCTCCGTTGAATCGGAAACCAACCAATTTCCTTTTCAGCCCCAGGATAAACGTTAGCCCCCAATACATCGGCAATTAACTGGGCCCCCAAACAGATGCCGATGACTGGTTTTTGGGTTTGAAGGACCTGGGCAATAAACTGCTTTTCCCGAACCAACCAGGGGTACTGAGCATATTGATAAATATTCATCGGCCCGCCCATGATGATCAACCCATCAAAGTCTGTCAACGCAGGGAACGGTTCATCCTCATAAAGGTGCGTTGCCGTGACCGTATGATTGCCCTGCTCCGCCCAGGTGGCAATACTTCCCAGTCCTTCAAAGGGGACGTGCTGTAGATAGTGAATTTTCATCATTGGTGGTCCATTGAATACACTTTAGTTAAAGAATGAACTCAAGCAAGTGGGACATGGCTTATGGACACTACTTTGTAGCTTTAGCTGCCCAATACCATACCCCTTTTTCTGGCACTTTTCTCCTGAACTCCTTTCATATCACTGCTCTCCAGGCTTTTTCCCACCAATAATTTTTTATTACTCAATTAGATTGCCGACCCAGCGGTCGGCGTCTGCTTATCCTAATCGCAGTAAGCTGTGGAGGATGCGCAGACTTTTTTAAAGCATGATTAAAACAGCGTGGCTGACGATTGGGACTGAACACTTTACCGAGGTAGTAGAATTTTATCATCTCGTTTTGCAGCAAGACCCTAAACCATTCAGTCCAGACCGCTACGCAGAATTTCATCTGCCGGGTTTGCGATTAGGGATTTTTAGCCCCCAGGCAGACCATCAGCAGGAATTTGCCCACTCCGATCAGAGTGGCTTCAGTCTCTGTTTGGAAGTGGAAAATCTAGAAATGGCGATCGCCCGGTTTCAACGGGGTAATTTAAAGTTACACTCCGGCGAAATCCAAACGGCCTCCCACGGGCGGGAAATTTATGTTTACGATCCCGCTGGCAATCGCCTTATACTTCACGAAAGTTTTGGCTCCTAGCTGGTGCTTACTCAGTTCGTCCTTTGAGTCCAAACACCTACCATTATCTAACCTGGTTTTCTCTACCCCCGATCAAGACCCATGACTGAACTTTTAGAAAAGGCTTTCCACCAAGCCCAACAACTGTCCGATACGCTTCAAGATGAAATTGCCCAACAACTTCTATTTGATATGGAAAACGAACTGAAATGGCAAGAAGCCTTGGTAAATGTCACAGACACAGAGTTTGATATTTTAAAACAAATGGCTGATGCCGCATTAATTGAAGATCATGAAAATAATACTGAACAAAAAGGATTTAGGGAAGATGAATGAAATCTTCAAGAACTCAACATTTTCGTCAACAGTTTTTGAAACTTCCTTCTCATATCAAAGAGATTGCCAAGAAAAACTATCAACTTTGGCAGGAAAACCCTTTTCATCCTAGCTTACAATTTAAACTCGTTAAACCCAAGGAAAATATTTGGTCAGTGAGAATTGGCATTGGATGGCGAGCGTAAGGTGTGATGAAGGTAAATGAAGATAAAATTGTTTGGTTTTGGTTGGGTTCTCATGCCGATTACGACAAAATTCTTGGTAAAAAATAATCACCTACTTTGTTTAATAAATCGTCAAAACACTTAAATTTATCAAGACTTATGGTTGATTCCCTTCCCCTAACCATTGAACCGAAAGCCGCTGTCCTCACCCAGGGCTTGACTAAACGCTTCGATCGCCATGCCGCGGTAACTAATGTGGATTTAACCATTGAGGAAGGGGCGGTTTATGGGCTAATTGGCCCTAATGGGGCAGGGAAAACGACCCTGATCCGGATGTTAGCCACGGCGGAGGAACCGACCCGGGGCGAGATTTATTTATTTGGCGATCGCCTGTTGCCGGGGGAAGCCAATTTACGCATTAAGCAATATTTGGGCTATCTGCCGGATGATTATCCCCTGTATGAAGACATGAGCGTTTGGGATTATCTGGAATATTTTGCCCGTCTCTACCACCTCAAAGATCCCACCCGTCGCCGTCGCCTCCAGGAAGTGTTGGAACTGGTGCAGTTAACCAGCAAGCGGGATAGTCGCATTAATACCCTGTCCCGGGGGATGAAACAACGGTTAAGTTTGGCGAGAACGATTATCCATGAGCCGATTTTATTATTGCTGGATGAACCCGTTTCTGGCTTAGATCCCATTGCCCGACAACAATTCCGAGAGATTATGCGGGTGTTGCAAAGTGCGGGCATGACCATTTTGATTTCGTCCCACGTATTGAGTGATCTGGCTGAACTCTGCACGGCGATCGGGATTATGGAATTGGGCTGTTTAGTGGAAAGTACTGCTTTGGCGGATCTCTACCAACGTTTAGGGCAACAAAAAATTACGATCGTCGTTTTAAATGGGATGGAACGGTTGACAGACTGCCTCAAGGAGCAGACCGGGGTCGAAGATTGGGCCGTAAACTATTTAGCATCGGATCGGATCATACCCCGTTGTGTGGTGACCTTTTCCGGAACCGCCGATGACAGTGCCACATTACTGAAAAACTTGATCTATGCTGGTTGTCAGGTGAGTGAATTTCATTGTCAACAAGAAGACCTGGAAAGTATTTTTCTGAAACTGGGTCATCAACAGGTGTCGTAAATTGCCATGTTTTGTTTACGTTTTGTTTAAAATTCAAGCCGTTTTTTCGCCCCCTCCTCTACCATGTTTAATCCCCTGCCCTTCGTTCTCAACACCCTTGGCGATTGGAATCCCCAACTGTATCGGGAATTAAAAAGCCGTTTGACGTTTGCAAAAGGTCGCTGGGTAATCCTTGCCAGTCTACTGTTTCAAGGGGGCTTGGTGTTCTTTTTGAGTGATCAACTGCCCCTACTCAACAAAACAACGGAGCAATATAGTCGTTACTGCTTTGGTAGTGTTAATCCTCCCGACTATTATTACGACAGTCAACCACTCTGCACAATGGATTTCAAAGGCGCATTACAGGTGAATTGGCAGTTGTGGGGGCTTGATGTATTTACGGTGTTGAGTGCCATGGGGATTATTCTGCTCTTGGTGATCGGCGTTTATCTACTCATTGCCGATTTACAAAAAGAGGCCCAACAAGGCACGGTGAATTTTTTACGGTTGAGTCCCCTGTCGGAATCGGAATTTATTTGGGGCAAAATCGGCGGTGTGCCCAGTCTACTCTATGGATTTTTGCTTATTTGCTTACCGTTACATTTAATCACTGCGGCGATCGCCGGGATTCCCTTGGTACTCCTATTGGGCTACTACGGGGTTTTGGCCGCCAGTGCGGTTTTCTTTTTTCATCTGGCCCTCTGGATTGGCTTAAGTACGAACTGCAAAAATCCAGCGTTGTTTCAAACCCAAAGTGCGGCGATCGCCGGTTTGTTGGGGATTGTCTTGGTTATTTTTACCGCTAGCAGTGCCGCCACCGACCCCTGGGACCCCGTTTTTCTCTCTTGGTTTGGTCTGCTATACCCTGGCAAAGTGTTGAATTATCTGGTGGAATCCACCTTCATGGCCCCTGAAATGGTGGGCTATTTCCATGGCAATGACTTACTTAGTCTGCGCTGGTACGGCATGGGGTTATTTCAATTTGCCCCCCTCGGTATGGCGTTTATGGTGATGAACTTCGCCGAGGGAACCTACTGGGTACAGCAAGTGCTCAAACGTCGCTTCCGTCGCCCCCAGAGTACCGCCTGGAGTAAGCAACAAAGTTTTGGCTTAACCCTCTCTTTTGTGGCGATCGCCAATGGGTTTGTCTTTCAGTCCGAAGAAGTTGGGTCTTACCACGGAGACTATCTGCTCCTGAACCTAGGGACTTGGCAACTATCCCTCTGGCTCTTCTTCCTGGGCTTGACGTTAGCGTTACTCCCCCATCGTCATTACCTCAAGGAATGGAGTCGTTACCATCACGAAGCCCCCCGTCAATACCGCACCTGGGGCTGGCAGGCGCTGCACAATGAAAATAGTCCTGCCCTAACGGCGATCGCCGCCAATTTGGGTTTAGCGGCGTTGTTATCATTGCCCTTACTCATCGTTCTACTGCCGGACAGTCTCCGCTCCATTTCCGAGTACAAACCCGGCTGGATCTTAATCGGGTTTTGCGCTGGCTTAGGGGGGAATTTTACGGTGGCCACGCTTTGGCAATGGGGCTTGGGTCGTCTGGGAATTAACCGATTATTCGTCTTTGTACTTACCGTTGTTGCCATGGGTGCTATGCCAGTGGTTCTCAGTGTAGGGGCCCATATCAATTCCCCCACTGTGTTGTGGTTTAGTCCGCTGCCAATTCTCGCCATGGACAAACAAACCTCGGCATTATTTTTCCTGAGTCTATTAGCCCAAGCCACACTCATCGCCGGGAGCCAATGGCAATTTCGCCGCTATCTCAACCGCCTCGGGCGATCAGAAAGTCAGTTTTACCCAAAAACCCTAACTGAAGCGGCGATCGCCGCCCCCAGGGGATAACCCACATCACAGCTAACCCGACAATATTGACCGATTTCTGATCCCCAGATGATAGGCATAGAGGCTAGCCGGTCTAAACTCAAAGGCGATGTCTTTGTAAGAAAAATCCTTAATAGTTAAGGTTTTGGTCGTTACCAGGATTGGTTGATGGATATCGGGGTTATTGTTAACGAATTCAACGCAATTGTCTAATTCTGACGGGAACACATAGGGGCGATCGCTCCACTTAACTTCTACCATCCACGCAGGGCATTGACGGGCGGGATCTAAGTGCACAATGTCCACTTCCCCTTTTTTCCAACGGGCATAATACAAATCCGTCAGGTAAGGGGACTGCCATTGACTAAAAATGGCTGTTTCTGTCATGGCGCCCATGGCTTCATCATTGATCCCTAGCTGACCAAATAATGCTGCCCGCATGGAAGGATTGGTTAGATAAACTTTAAAACAGACAGCCCGCTTAAAGTGTTTGGCATTTTGATCAATTCTTTCCACCCGACGAATTAAAAAAGCTGCTTCTAAATATTCTAAGTAGCGTTTAATCGTATTTTTACTTACACCGGAGGACTGACATAAATTTTCGAGGCTAACTTCATTGCCAGAGTTGTAAGCCAAGGTGGTGAAGAGTCGATTTAATTCTTGAATATCACTGATTCCATATAAACTGGGCAAATCTCGCAGTAAGACTTTATCAACAATATCACTCTTGATATATTGGCTAGGATTTTGCCGAATAGTGTTAGAAAATACGGCTTCGGGATAGCCACCAAAGTTTAAATAATTAACAAATTCTTGATTTAGTGCTTCAATATCAAGCACACGATAGTGACCTACCGGGTCAGCATTATCGGATTCGTCCGGGGAAGAAATTAATTCTGCTTCTCGGCCAATAAATTGTAAGTATTCCGCAAATGTTAGGGGCGGTAAAATATAGTCGCTGAATCGCCCCGCACCAGATTCAGCACTTTTTAGTCGCAGGGCAGCGGCCGCGGACCCCGTGGCAACAAACTGATAATGGGGAAACGAGTCCACCAAGGATTTTAGGTGAATTTCCCACGCTTTGAGATATTGAATTTCATCGAAAAAAATAAATAAGCGTGAGTCTCTTTGATGATGAAATAATTCTTGAAAGTAATTAACTAAACGCTCTAAAGCAAGCCCAGTATAGATGGGGGTTTCCAAAGACAGATAGAGGATATTTTGGGCGTTTATCCCGCTGTCTAACAGTAAGCGAATGGTGTGATAAACCATCACCGTTTTGCCGACTCGCCTTGGCCCCATTAAAACCATGGCCCGGTGGACATCGCTGTTCACAATACTTTGGGAGAACCGGGGGAAGTATTGGCGGCGGGGGGTATCTTCGTAAACGACGTTTCCGTCCGGCCCCTCATCCCACCAGGGATTGTCAAACCGCAGGCGGGCGAGGATGTCTGACTTAGCAATTTCCAGCATCGACTAAGATGAGTTGTTTGCTGTTACCTTAAGGTTTTGCTCCAATAAAGTCAATTGATTAATCTTATTTTGAGATTTCCCCCTCAAGGGATTGAGCCGCCATCATTGGGATTTGCCCCCTTACCCCTTTTGCAGATTCTCTGTCCATTTACGGGGTTCACTGGCCCGACGAATATTGCGCCAAATTTGGGTGGCCGCTAAAGTCCCATCGGCCACCGCCACAGAGACTTGATTTAAGCCTTTTTTCAAATCCCCCAGGGCAAAAATGCGGGGATGGCTGGTTTGGGCCATGTCATTGGTAATGAGGTTTTCTCCGTCCCACTTGAGGCCCTCAATGTCTTTGAGGTAATGATTGTGATACACAGACCCCATGTTGATCAGCCCGGTGGTCGCTTCCACCACGGTGCCGTCGGCTAACTCAACCCCACTCATTTTGTGGTTTTCCCCTAAAAATTTGGTGATCGGGGCTTCGTAAAGGGGATAACCGTAGTCAGCTAACTTCGCCTTCGTTTGGTCACTGACGGTACACAGGCCGTGGGTTAACACCGAAACGTAGGGCGTAAACCAATTCATCACAAACGCGGCCCCGATTTGTCCTTCTGTCCCAGCAATTAAAACCGCTTTTTGGTCCCACATGTCATACCCGTCACAAATCATGCAGACGTGGAGGGTATAGCCGGCGTAATCATAGACATTTTGCATATTGTCCAGTTGGGGGAGATTATCTATAATCCCCGTAGCCGCCACAACGTACTTACTGCGAAAAACGGGATACAGGCTGTCTTTTTTGCCGACCTTCACCTTCACGGCAAAGGTTTCTCCTTCGTCGGTCACATCTTCGACATAGCCCCGTAACAAATCAGCCCCCCACTCAACAGCCTGGTTAGTACTGTGGTTAATGATGTCCCGACCGGGGGTATCTGGGTCTAACCCGACATAGTTACGCAGATCCTGCATCCAAAAAGACCGACCCCGACCTTTTTCCACAATCAGACATTTCAAACCATAACGAGCGAGATAGATGGCCGCCGATAAGCCCCCCATGCCACCGCCCAAAACAATGGCGTCATAAAGAGTATCGAGACGAGTGTCTAGGTTTTTACTCGATAGTTTCATCGGTTGACCCCGCAGTTAATCAGGTTGTTCAAAGAAGCAAATCATTACTAACTTTAACAAACCCTCATGACTTTCAAACGACGAGGGCCAGGTCGGGGTGAGAACTTTCTTTTATTTGCGGAACGTAGGATTGCCACAGGTCACTATAAATTACCTGGGAAGACTGCCAGGGCTTTTGATGGCCGCCACTCCAGTGGATAATTTTCATGTCTGACGGCGATCGCCGCATCCAGCGGGTTACCCAGGGGTGGTTGCCATAACCACAACAATTCCACGCGTTGGGTAAGGGAAGGTAGGTTTCTTTGAAAATCAAATTAAATACCGTTTCGTCTCCCAATTCAAAGAGTCGATAATTGTGGCGGGCATCGAGGCTGAAATAATCGCGTAGGCGATCGTAAACATCTTGCTGCCAAAACTGTAAGTCGGTTAATAACACACCACTATTGAAGGTTTGCTTAAACCGGGAAATTTCGTCCCAGACCTTGAAGGGATTACTGAAATAGAGGAGGCAAGGGAAATTTTGGGGAACGGCGGCGAGGAAGTTGAGGGAGGTGAACTGGATTGGCAGATTATAGAGTTTCTCAATATCATCCAAAACAATCAAATCTACGTCTAAGTAAATAACCCGACCTAACTCCGGAAAAATAGATTTCAGGAACAGTCGGGCATACTGCATATAGCGAGAAACAATGCGTTCGGGTCTTCTTTCTTTGAATTTGTTATCTAAATAGTCCTTTAAAAAAGGAGGCGGGGTAAACTCTTCAACGGTAAAACTGGCTGGTTGCTGACTAAAGGCAGAGTTAATTAACTCTAAAAAGTATTGCTTATCCCCGGGGGGCACAACGATGTAGACGTTAACGTCTTCTGGGCGAACACTGTTCACTAAAATGGAGTTGATGGTTGCCAAAAGCGGTTTGGCAATGCAACGGTTTAGGGAAAAAGCGATATTAGCCATCTCAATCTACTTCACTCCGCCGTGGGGAATGAAGGAAATAATAGCAAATGCTTGTAAAGTTGTAAAGACAGCGTAAAGGAATGATTAAGGATTATCGTTTTGCTGACCGCTGGAGATCAGGTGGTGTAATCGGCGTTAATCCGTACGTAATCATAACTTAGGTCACATCCCCAGGCCGTTCCGGTACCAGAACCGTTGCCAATCCCCACCTGAATTAACACCGTGTCGTCCTGTAAGTATGCCCCTTCTGCAGCGACTTTTAAATAATTGCTGGCGGCAACCCGATCAAATTCTAACGGTTGTCCTTGATCCATTAACGTGTGCTGACCTAGTTTGATTTGTAACTCGTTTTGATCAAATTTCACCCCAGCCCGACCTGCGGCACCGGCAATGCGTCCCCAGTTGGGATCCCGACCAAAAATCGCGGATTTAACTAAGGAAGATCCGGCAATGGTTCGGGCGACGGCCCGGGCCGCAGCATCATCCGGGGCACCATTCACTTGAATTTCCACTAAACAGGTGGCTCCTTCCCCATCCCGAGCGATCGCCTTGGCGAGGTATTGGCATACTTCTGTGAGCATGGCTTCTAATTTTTCAGCGTTGGGTCCCATTTCCGTAATGGCGGCGGTGCGGGATTCCCCATTGGCAAGGGCAAAGAGACTGTCGTTAGTACTGGTGTCACCATCTACGGTGATTTGGTTAAAGGTTTTGTCGGCAGCCCGGCTAAGCATTTGTTGCCAGAGGGCGGTGGAAACAGCAGCATCGCAGGTGACAAAGGCTAACATGGTGGCCATATTGGGGTGGATCATGCCTGATCCTTTGGCAATGCCCCCAATGCGGACAGGACGACCATCAATTTCCGTCTCTAGGGCGATCGCCTTGGGGACAAGGTCGGTGGTGACAATGGCGTTGGCTGCGGCCTCACCGCCGGTGGGGGATAAGGACTGGACTAGGGGGGCAATTCCCTGGCGTAGCTTGTCCATTTTGATCCGTTGCCCAATGACCCCGGTGGACGCTAACAAAACCGCTTCCGGCGACAGCCCTAACCCTTGGGCCACTAACTGGGCACATTCCACTGCATCATCCCAGCCCTGCTTTCCGGTACCGGCATTGGCCTGACCGGCGTTGACCAAAATGGCCCGGGCACTGGCCTTAGCCTGCAAGCGCTGACGACAGTAATCCACACAGGCCGCCCGCACTTGACTGGTGGTGAAAACCCCAGCGGCGATCGCCTCAGTTTCCGTATAGATTAATGCCAAATCCGGGGACCCAGAGGGTTTCAGCCCCGCCGTGATCCCCGCTGCCTTAAATCCCTTGGGGGCAGTAATACTGCCGTCAATTTTCTGCCAATCAGTCATGGGAACGTCCTTGCCGCTTGCAAAATATAAACGGGCATTATATCAGGTTGGCCAAGGGGAACAAGGTGACAAACCCCGAGACGTCAACGTTTTCCGACATGTGTGGCATTGTCCCACTCAGGAATTTAGATTCCCCCCAGCGATCGGGCAGCGTCATTTTCACTACCCTAATTTTCGATGAACGCGCAACTGATTAACAATCGTGAATGATTGAATTAAAAAATATCATGATCCTTTATATTGTCAAAGCGACCAAGGTTTCCTATGCTTTTCATAGAGTGAACAATCAAAATCCCGTGACCTTAGCCTTGCAGTTGCCTTGCTCTGTTTTAAAAAATTTACGTTTTTCCCCCTGGGTTTAAAACGGCAGTTTAGAAGATTTGTTTGGCCTTGAAAGGCACTTTCCGTTCACCAAGCTGATACTGTGGAGTGTTAAGCACAAAAGTTAAGCCTACTTTGGGTGAGCCTGGGCTTCAGCCTTTGGCAGCGTTTTTTCGTGCCCACAGCTTACAGCGTTGCTATTTTTAGTTTTACCCGAATTTTTACGCTTCTAGGAGACTATAGCCCCTATGTCAATTGCAGTTGGAATGATCGAAACCCGTGGTTTTCCGGCCGTTGTGGAAGCAGCGGACTCGATGGTTAAAGCCGCCCGTGTCACCCTGGTGGGTTACGAAAAAATTGGTAGTGGTCGCGTCACCGTGATTGTCCGTGGGGATGTATCCGAAGTCCAAGCCTCTGTCTCTGCCGGAATTGAAGCCGCTAATCGGGTCAATGGGGGCGAAGTTCTTTCCACCCACATCATTGCCCGTCCCCACGAGAACCTGGAATACGTCCTCCCGATTCGGTATACCGAAGAAGTCGAACAATTCCGGACATACTAGTCGTCTTCCTAGGACGGGTCGGTAGTCTCCTACACAGAACGTTCGACGTCGACTACCGGCTTGGCCAAAATTATCTTAATTACCACATCCTCTGGGAGTAACTTACACTTATGTCAATTGCAGTTGGAATGATCGAAACCCTTGGGTTTCCCGCCGTTGTGGAAGCAGCAGACTCGATGGTTAAGGCCGCTCGTGTCACCTTAGTGGGCTATGAAAAAATTGGGAGTGGTCGGGTAACGGTCATTGTCCGGGGCGACGTGTCCGAAGTTCAAGCCTCTGTTTCCGCCGGGATTGAAAATATTCGTCGGGTTAATGGCGGCGAAGTTTTGTCAAATCACATCATTGCCCGTCCCCACGAAAACTTAGAATACGTTCTTCCTATCCGTTACACCGAAGCCGTTGAACAGTTCCGGGAAATTGTGAATCCATCCATCGTGCGTCGCTAATTTTCCCGATTAATTTATGCAACTTGCCAAAGTTTTAGGGACCGTTGTTAGCACGTCAAAGACCCCCAGTTTAACGGGCGTTAAGCTTCTCTTAGTTCAATTTTTAGATGCCGAAGGGCAACCCCTCGATACCTACGAAGTGGCGGGGGATACGGTGGGAGCCGGATTGAATGAATGGGTATTGATCACCCGGGGCAGCGGCGCTCGTCAGGACAGGGGCAATGAGAATCGTCCGTTAGATGCGATGGTGGTGGGCATTATTGATACGGTCAATGTGGCTAATCGATCGCTCTATAACAAACGGAATGATGATCGCCCCTAACCGATGGCGTTATGCAGGGGGAGTTAGCTTGTCGGGACTTAGACAACGGCGTTTTTAAGACGAATTGGCGCTGGCGACTCACTGGAGCTAGGAGGAGATAGTTTATGGGAGCTCGTAAAGCCTTGGCCCAAATGCCTTGGTCAAAACATTTAGTAGACCCCCAAATCAACGAGACGGCCTATGTCCATTCCTTTGCCAATGTGGTGGGGGATGTGCGGATCAGTGCGGGGGTAAAGATTGCTCCGGGCAGTTCCCTCCGGGCCGATGAGGGGACCCCCTTTTGGCTAGGGGAAAATGCATTGATTCAGCATGGCGTTGTGGTCCATGGTCTAGAAACTGGGCGCGTGTTGGGGGATGATCAGCAGGAGTATTCCGTTTGGATTGGTCCGGACAGTTGTGTTGCCCATTTGGCGATGATCCATGGCCCCGTTTACATTGGCTCCCAGTGTTTCATTGGTTTTCGCTCCACTGTTTTTAATGCGCGGGTGGGCCAGGGGGCCATCATCATGATGCATGCCCTAGTTCAAAACGTGGAAATCCCCCCCGGTAAATTAGTGCCTTCCGGGGCGATGATTACCCAGCAAAGCCAAGCGGATAATCTCCCCGATGTCCAAGCCGGCGATCGCCAGTTTGCCCAGCAAATTGCCGCCATGCAAGGTCAAACCTCCACCGTCGGTCAGGTCGTTGAACCTCCCCGGCGATCGCCTGAAATGACCTATCCAGCGGCAACTCCTGTTACCGAAACCCCCTATATAAATTCAACAGACATTATGAGTATTAATTCTGATATCAGTAACCAGATTCGTTCTCTGCTCTCCCAGGGCTATAGCATCGGTGGAGAACATGCGAATGAACGTCGTTTTAAAACCAAATCCTGGCAAACCTGTGGCACCGCTGAAGGCTACCGTCCTGAGCAGGTTATTGCCACTGTTGAAGGGTGGTTGCAGGAGTATGTGGGAGAATACGTTCGTCTGATTGGCATTGACCAAGGGGCAAAACGGCGTGTTGTCGAAGTGATTATTCAACGCCCCGGCGATACCCCAGGTTCCCCTAGCCGTGGCACCACTACCACCCGTCACCTGGCCAGCGGGAATGGTCACCGGAGCACCGCTGCCAGCGCCGCCAACTTAGCAGGCGATACCGCTAACCAACTGCGGGCCCTAATTCACCAAGGCTGCAAAATTGGCATTGAACACGCCAGTGCCCGTCGGTTTAAAACCAGCTCTTGGTTAACCGGAGGCAGCATTACCAGTCACCGCGAAAATGAAGCCTTGCAGGAATTGAACCGGTTTATTGCCGATCATCCCAATGAATATGTGCGCATTATCGGCATTGACCCCCATGCCAAGCGGCGTTTGGCAGAAATTGTTGTCCATCGTCCTGACGGGAATGCCCCGGCCCGCAGTAGCAGTAGCGTTAGCACCAGCAGCACGTTCAGCACTGCCTCCTCCGTCAGTGCCAGCAGTGGTGGTTTAACCCCAGAGGTTATTGACACCATCCGGGGTTTACTAGCCAGTGGCTATGGGATTGGAACGGAACACACGGATAAGCGCCGCTTTAAAGCCAAATCGTGGCAGAGTTGTCCGATTTTAAATACAAACCGGGAGTCAGAAGTTCTCCGGGCCTTAGAACAATGCCTAGTGGATCATGCGGGGGAATATGTCCGTTTGATTGGGATTGATCGGGATGCCAAACGACGGGTATTAGAGAAAATTATTCAACGCCCTGGTGATGGGGTAGCCACTGCCACCCCCAGTTATGGGTCCAATAACAGCAGCGATTCGTCCTTTAGCAGTTACGGCAGTAGTAATGGCAATGGCTACAGCAGCTCCGCTGTCCGTTTGGATGGGGAAGTCGTTAACCAAGTCCGCTCCTTGCTAGCCCAAGGATTTAAAATCGGCACGGAACACACAGATAAACGTCGTTTTAAAGCCAAGTCTTGGAAAAGTTGTGCCCCCATTAACAGCACCCATGAATCTGAGGTATTGCGTGCCCTAGAAGGGTGTCTGGCGGATCACAACGGTGAATATGTTCGTTTATTGGGCATTGACCCCACGGCCAAACGTCGCGTACTCGAAACCATCATTCAACGTCCCTAGGTTGACCCCGTTGACGTGACCCTGGACTTTACCATGCCATTACCGCCTATTCACAGCTTTAGCGAAACTGAATATTTTGTGAGTGGCAACGTGATCATTCACGAAACGGCGGCGATCGCTCCCGGGGTTATTATAGATGCCGGCCCCGATGGTCACATTACCATTGGAGCCGGAGTTTGCATTGGCGTTGGCACAGTGATTACCACTGCTACGGGCAAAGTTGACATTGAATCCGGGGTTGCTTTAGCCCCTGGCACGTTAGTCATTGGCCCCGTAACCATCGGTCAGGCGGCTTGTATCGGTTCCCAGAGCACCATTTTCCAGCAAGATATTGCTGTCCAGGCATTAATTCCCCCTGGGGATCTATTGATGGTTGCCTCCCCACCCCCCACGGCGCCCCGTCCTCCTATAAATTCTTCCCCCTCCTCCCCTTCCCCAGAAAACGCTGATATTCAACCTATTCCCTCCCCCTGGGACAGCGGAGAATCTGTTGCTCCCTCCCCACCACCAAGCAATGCCGTGAGTTCGGAAAAAGTCCCTGCCGGTGACACTAAACAATCCGTTCCCCCTGTAACGGATGAGATTCCCAGAGAAAAACCGTCCACGGAAACAGAAGTCATATTGACGCAACCAGAAACTGCCGACATATCTGATTCCCCGGAGCCAAAAGCCCCGGTCGTGGGTCAAGTTTATATCAATCAGTTATTGTTAACCCTTTTCCCTGAACGCAAATTTTTTCAGTCTTGAGGCGAATTCGCCCGAAGGCTCACTCAGAGCATCATTCCATAGCATGACACCATCGATGTCCATAGAGGGCTAAGGCAAAGGTCACTACTTATTCTCTCAAATCCTAGCGGATTCTGTCTTCTGTCCCCTTGTCCTTCTCTGGGCTTTATAGTTACCACTCCTTTCAAACCTTACCGGATAATTTCGGGACCGATGACCAGACGCCACGAGGGTGTAGAGCATCGCGTTTATTGGGGGGACTGACTAAGGGATAATGGAGGCTGACCAATCAACGTAATGACGACTGAAGGGAGGCAACAGGACTATGCGGATCTTGATCATGGGGGGCACACGCTTCATTGGGGTGCATCTCTGCCGGGTGCTGGTGGCTCAAGGTCACGAAGTGGTGTTGTTCAATCGAGGCAATAATCCGCCCCCTGTTAATGGGGTGGCCCAAATTAAAGGCGATCGCCGTGACCCGGAGCAGTTGCGGGAAACGTTGAAGGATGAAGAATTTGATGCCATTTTTGATAATAACGGCCGAGAGCTGAGCGATACCCAGCCGTTAGTGGAGTTGTTTAACGGCAAAATTCAGCAATTTGTTTACGTCAGTTCCGCTGGGGTCTATCTCCCTTCCCCCCAGATGCCCCACCGGGAAACCGATGCCGTCGATCCCAACAGCCGTCATAAGGGCAAATTTGAAACGGAACGGTATTTGGCCCAGAGCGGCATTCCTTGGACGTCGATTCGTCCCACTTATATCTATGGCCCCCATAATTACAATCCCCTGGAAGCCTGGTTTTTTGATCGCCTCGCCCGGGGGCGGGCCATTCCCATTCCGGGTAACGGACAATTTATTACCCAACTGGGCCACGTGGAAGATTTGGCGATCGCCATGGCCAAAACCCTGATTACCTCAGCGGCGATCGGGCAAATTTATAATATTTCCGGCGATCGTTATGTGACCATGGACGGTCTAGCCCTAGCCTGTGCGGAAGCCATCGGTCTGGATCCTCACAGGGTTAAATTGGTGCATTACGAACCCAAAGATTTTGATTTCGGTAAACGCAAAGCCTTTCCGTTACGGCTCCAACACTTCTTCGCGGATATTCAAAAAGCCAAGGAACAGTTGGAATGGCACCCTAGTTATGACTTGGTCGAGGGTCTAAAAAATAGCTATGAGTTAGACTATCTGCCCTCCGGTCAACAGGAGGAAAAAGGCGATTTTGATCTTGATGAGCAAATCCTAGCCTTTAGCTAATCGTGATCGTTGGGGAAGCAATCCCTTAAAATAAAGTTAACAACTGTAAAGAAACTTAAAAAATATTCCTATGCCCGCCTGTTTACAGCCGTCATTTCGACCCAGCCCTGTCGCCTGTTTTTTTGCTGTCACCCTTTCCGTTCTCCTTTGCTTGGGGTTTAGTGCCCCGGCCCACGCGGTAAATAACCCCGACCTCCTGCCTTCGGAGACGACCCCCATCGTGGATTTGGCTAACTTTTTGCCAGACGTTCAGGAAGACCGCATGATCGAGGACATTAATGATTTTGAGGCTGAGACAGGGTGGAAATTACGGGTATTAACCCAATATGACCGGAGTCCAGGGCGGGCGGTCATTCCCTTTTGGGGATTGGATGATAAAAGTATTTTGTTGGTGGCGGATGCCAGGGGCGGGAATTTACTGGCGTTTAGTATTGGTGACGCTGTTTATGAGTTAATGCCCCGGACGTTTTGGATCGAAATGCAAGCTCGGTTCGGCAATATGTATTACATTCGGGAAAATGGCGAAAACCTGGCCATCACTGAAGCCCTAGACACGGTAAAAGGCTGTTTGATGCAGGGGGGCTGTAATGTCGTGCCGGGTCTCCCCCGGGAGCAGTGGATTTTAACCCTTGTCACCTCCATTGTGGGGGGATTGATTTTTGGGTTTGCAGCGATTCCCCGGAAACCGACCCAGACCTTTGCTTGGCAGTGGGTACTGATTATGTCACCATTGTGGGGCATTTTATTTATTGCCTTTGGTGTTGGCCCGGTGGTAACCCGCACCCATGATTTTTTACCCCTGTTCCGTAATCTGATGGGCTTTTCCCTGGGCATTTTGGTGGCCTATTTATCTCCGATGTTTAACCAGGCCAATAGTCCCCAGGCTTAGGGAGAGGAATAATTTTACTTAATAAAATCCCCTGCCTATCCCCCTCCCAGCAGAAGAAAGTACCTTTTTCTGTCCCTTAAAATGGTCCGCTCAGCACAAAAGCATTGTCATTAACTGCGGTAAATTGTATACTTACAGCGTTTGTACTACTGATAGGAGCATTTTGACAGTCACTGCAATTCTTAATTGGTCTTCGTTTCATCAGTTCCCCTGATTGGTATGCCACGCTTAATCGGTATTGGTCGAGGATTTCGTCATTCAGGCAATTTGCAGCATGAACGCTTACGGTTGTCATGTTGGCTGAGCTTTATTCTGGGTATTGGTTTTGGTGCAGTGGTTGCCTTTACCTACCACAACGCCATTACGTCGGCCCGTCGGGAAGCGGTAGAGTCCACTCTCCCCTTGACCTTAGATGCCCTCTCAGCGGACTTGAAACAACAATTTATTCGGCCAATTTTGTATTCCTCCGCAATGGCTGCCAATACGTTTCTGATTGATTGGCAGAATCAAGGGGAAAAAAATATCGCTCAAATTCAGCAGTATCTGCGTCGGATGCAAGTGCAACACGATGCGACAACGGCCTTTTTTGTTTCCGATAAAACAGGTCACTATTACCATCCTTCCGGCGTCATTAAGACACTGACCCCCGACACCCCCCAGGATGTTTGGTATTATCGCCTCCGGTCAAGTCCCGATGCCTACGAGATTAACACTGATCGTGATACGGCAGACCTCAATCGCCACACTGTGTTTGTCAATTACAAATTGGTGGATCAAAACGGGAATTTTTTGGGGGCCACCGGTTTGGGCATGTCTACCAACTTACTCTCCCAACGCATTAAGGATGCAGAAGCCAACTATGGCATTCAAGTGATGTTCGTTGATCTTAAAGGGAATCTGATTTTTTCTAATCAGCCTGAAACGGAAAATCACATCCAATTATCCACGCTGAGTGGGATTGGAGACTTTACTGAGCAAATTTTAAGTCAACCCCAAAGTAGCTTTAGTTATCGCAAAAACGGTAAGGAAATTTTTGTCCGTAGCAAAAAAATCCCGGAATTAGATTGGATTTTGCTCGTCAGTACGCCGATTAGATTGCCTGAGGGGTATTTACTGGATTCGTTGCTGGAAATTACCTTTAGTGCCCTACTGACCTTGGGGTTAGCGTTGTATTTGGTTTTCGATATTACGAACCGTCACCATCACAAGCTGGAAAAGCTGGCTTTCACAGATTCCCTCAGCGGAGCGTTGAATCGCACCGCGTTTCCCCGTCTGTTTCAGGAATTAGTGTCACTCACGCGACGCAATAATCAGAGCTTAGTGATCGCTCTGTTGGACATTGATTTTTTCAAAACCATTAATGACCGCTATGGCCATAATATTGGCGATGAGGTGATTAAAGCGGTGGCCCAAACCATTCGTAATTGTACCCGGGACGAAGACTTCCTATTTCGCTGGGGAGGGGAAGAGTTCCTGCTGTTACTCCCCAATGTCAATCTATCCCAAGCGCAACGTTTGATGGAACGTATCACCCCGGCGATCGCCTGCAATGCGGTGGAGGTGGAGGGGGAACGGATTTGCCCGACCCTTAGCATCGGGGTGACGGTTTTTCGGCCCGAGGATACCCCGGAGGGGGTGGTGGAACGGGCGGATGGAGCCTTGTATAAAGCCAAACACAGTGGCCGTGACCAGACGATTTGCGTCTAAAGATCGGGAAAGACGGTTTGCACCGCTGGGTGGATGAGTTGCCCCGCCTGGGTATTGACCCCTTTGCCCAACGGGATGTTCTTCTGCCAAGCGGCCGTTCCCTGGTTAGCCAGTTGTAGCACGTAGGGCAAGGTACTGTTATTTAACGCCTGGGTGGCTGTCCAAGGGGTGGCACCGGGCATATTGGGAATGCCCACATGGACGACCCCCGCTTTCACATAACTGGGTTGGCTGTGGGAGGTCACTTTCAACGTTTCCACACAACCGCCCTGGTCGATCGCCACATCCAGGATCACCGCCCCTTTGGGCATCCTTTCCACTTGCTCCCGGGATACCAGGATGGGGGCCCGTTTACCGGGGACTAACACCGCCCCAATCAAGAGATCGGTGTGGGGTAACAACGCATCCAGATGACTGCGGGTGCTGTAGCGCAAATCCACCCGGGAGCCAAACAGTTCCTCGAGTTGGTTAAGGCGGTCCACATTGATGTCGAGAATACTGACCGTGGCCCCCAGACCCACGGCCATTTTGGCCGCCTCTGTGCCCACAATACCACCGCCCAGGATGGTAACTTGGCCGGCTTTGACCCCTGGTACGCCCCCCAATAAAACGCCCCGCCCTCCTTGTTGTTTTTCCAGGTAATGGGCCCCCATTTGCACCGCTAAACGCCCGGCAATGCGGCTCATGGGACTGAGTAACGGTAATTGGCCGTTGTCCAACTCCACCGTTTCGTAGGCGATCGCCGTCACCCCGGATTGTAATAACGCTTCTGTCAAACGGCGATCAGCGGCTAGATGTAAATAGGTAAAGAGCAATTTGGGCAAGGGTAAAAAGTCATATTCCTGGGGTAGGGGTTCTTTGACTTTGACCACCAGTTCCCGTTGCCAAACCTGCTCCGCCATTTCCACCAGGGTAGCCCCGGCCTGGTGATATTCTTCATCGGTAAAGCTGGATCCCAGACCAGCCCCCAGTTCCACAAATACCTGATGGCCTTGGGCCACCAGGGCCTGGACACTACTGGGGGTTAACCCCACCCGAAATTCTTGGTCTTTAATTTCCTTGGGAACGCCAATTTCCATGACGGTGATCCTTGCTGCAAATAGATGAAATCTCCTGCTCAGTGTAAATGTTTTTTCTCCCCGGGGCAAAGGCGATCGGTGAGACGGGGCAAAAAGGAATCCCGACGTTCACCCAGGCAGGATCACATCGGGATTACCCCTTGAGGGAGTCAACTAGACTAAGGCTTAGTCCTCATCGTCGTCCCCATAGTCATCATCATCTTCAAAATCATCCTCATCGGTGTCGTAGCTTTCCTGCAATTCCTCGTCATCTTGTTGACTGAATTTGCCGGTGTAAGCCCGGGCACGATTGTCATCCAGCAGATCATCGTCGCTCATTTTCTTGCTGGCTAAGGATGACCCCCCGGCTTTTTTCGTCACTTCAGGGATTTCTGACGGATCAATCAGGCTGTAGTGGTTGATGGTTTGGGCATCTTCATGGCTATCCACCAAACCCATGATTTCCTCATGGCTACTGAAGCCGGTACCGGCGGGAATTAGACGCCCGATAATGACGTTTTCCTTCAGACCCCGCAGCCAGTCGGATTTTCCTTCGATCGCCGCTTCGGTGAGAACCCGGGTGGTTTCTTGGAAGGAGGCCGCACTGATGAAGCTATCGGTATTGAGGGAGGCTTTGGTAATCCCTAACAGCACAGGGGTATAACGGGCCGGGGCGCCACCGGTAATGGCCATGGCTTCGTTAACCTGCTCCACCTGGCGCAATTCAAGCAACTCACCGGGCAACATGGTGGTGTCGCCGCCGTCGTCGATGCGGACTTTAGAGGTCATCTGACGCACAATCACTTCGATGTGTTTGTCAGAAATGTCAATGCCTTGGGACTGGTACACCGCTTGCACTTGGTTCACCAGGAATTTTTGGGCGGCCTGTAATCCTTTTAAGGACGCTTGGTAACAGCCCAATTCTTCCACGTAATAGCTAAAGAACACCTCAAGGATTTCGTGGGGATTATTGGGGCCATCGGTGAGGGGATCCCCCACGTCAATTTGCTGACCATCGGCCACCATGGGATTTTGCCCCGGCAGTAGTTCGTACTCGCTGATGGTGCCGTCCGCTTCGATGACTTTAATATCGACGCTTTCGTCCTCCCGGTATTCCACCTGGCATTGGCCGGGTTTACGGGCCAAAATACAGGCTTCTTTCGGTTTCCGGGCCTCCAACAATTCTTCAATCCGGGGTAAACCCTGAATGATATCCCCGGTTTTAGCCCGTTCAAACACCAGCAGCACCAGGTTGTCGCCCCGTTGTACCAGATCGCCGTGGTCGATGTGGAGTACTGCCCCAGGGGAGACACGGTAAGGACGGGCCAGGCGCAACACTAATTCATAGCCGTCCCCTTTTTTGTTGATTTCCCGCACTTGTCCCGATTCTTCCAGGGCAATGCCCGGGGCCACTTCATGGCCAGCAACCAATAGTTGGTCAACTTCCACCGATGGGGCGCTGGGGAGTTCCATCATCAGGCGATCGGCGTCCCGTTCCAGTAACACCCGCCGGATGGATTCTTGCCCTTCATTAATCCCCCGGACAATTCCCGCTTCCTTACATTGGATCTCTGTCCGGGCCACCACTGCCCCAGGGGGAATTTGATCGCCATCTTTCACCAATAATTTGGTTTTAGAAGACCCCCCTAACGGATCGGCTTCCTGATCCCGGCGTAACACCAAGGATTCCAGAATGACCAATTGTAGGCGCTGGCAATCTTCCTCCTCATCGTCTTGGAGTTCAATGTCGGCGGACAGATGGGAGATGGACTCATTGTGGCTGCTGGAAATTTCCAACACCAATTGGGTACTGAGTAACGGTGCCCCTTCCACGGATTTCACCCGATCGCCGTCTTTGTAGAAGAGACGTTGAATAGACCGCAGTTCAATTTGCAGTCCCCCGTCTTCGTTTTGGGAGCCTTGGGAGGGGGCTGCGGGTTCATCATAGACGGTGTACTCTTCCACCGGGCGCAGTAATAACCCATTCCCTTCCGGACTTTCAATCCATTCCGCTTGGCTGAGGGTGGAGGCGGTCACCCCAGGGAAGACGTCTTCGCCGGGTTGGAGTAATTGTCCCGTTTGAATTTTGACATCATGGGGGTCCACATCCTGGTAGAAATCACCGGGTTTAATGATGATTTCCCGCAGAATATCGTTTTTCTGAATCACTTCCACAATGCCGTTGGACTGACAGAAGATATCCTTAACGACTTCGGTGCCCGCTTCCACGTACTGACCATCTTCCACAATCAACAACGAAATATC
>JAYKHU010000006.1:0-4051 GCA_035285105.1 Synechocystis sp. | reverse complement strand
TCGAAGAATGGCGGCAAAGTTGTGTGGATGACCAACTGATCCGTCTTAATGTTACTCCCTTGATGGGCGATGCACCGTCCCAACACCTACTTTATGCCGATGGCTTGTCCCGTCGCAATGATGGGCGTTTGAGTGAAGGGCTATTGCAGCGTTATGCCCATGTGGCCAATGGGGGCTGGTGGTGTTCCGGCATTGACGTGCTGTCCGGGGAAACGGATCTGTGGGGTTGTTTTAAGCCCGATCGCCCCCGTCAGGATCCAGAGAATGCTAAACCGATCAAATATGAACATCCCCCCAAGGTACAGACGGGAATTTTTGCCCTGCGGGTTCCCCGGCATCTTTGGGAAAGGATTGCGGAGAAAGCGAATGTTGCGTTAACAGCCACGGATTATGATCCCGACCAACCCGATGGGGGGTTTTGGCAATGGTTGATGACCCATCCCGAAGTGCCTCTTATGATCACCGAAGGGGCAAAAAAGGCTGGGGCGTTATTAACGGCGGGCTATGCGGCGATCGCCTTACCGGGGGTTCACAACGGTTATCGCACCCCCCGCAATGGGGCCGGGCAACGGATTGGCAAGTCCCAACTTATTCCCGCCTTGGCGAAATTAGCCCATGGTCAACGCCACATTTTCATCGCCTTTGACCAAGACCATAAACCCAAAACCATTCAACAAGTGAACCTGGCCATCCAACGTCTAGGTTTTCTTCTTAGTCAGCAACGGTGTCACGTCCAAATTTTGCAGTGGGATCATCGGGATGGCAAAGGGGTAGATGATCTGATTGCCGCCCAGGGAAGTGCCTACCTCGATCGCCTGGTGGAGCAGGCATTGCCCCTAGAAAGTTGGAAAGCCCAACGTCTCAACCGCTTGACCTACGATCAGGGACAAGACATTAATGCCCGGTATTTGCCCCCCCTCACCATTCCCCCTTCAGAAAAATTTGTGGCAGTGCGATCGCCGAAGGGAACCGGAAAAACCCAATTTTTAGCCCAGATTGTGGCCCAGGCCCAAGCAGAACAACGCCCCGTCTTAGTGATTGGCCACCGTATTCGTTTGGTGCAAGAACTCTGTCGCCGCTTTGGGTTGCCCTATGTGGGGGATTTGGTTAACCGGGAAACCGCCCATCATCGGGGTTATGGCCTCTGTGTAGATTCCCTCCATCCCCATTCCCAAGCCCATTTCAACCCCGACCAGTGGCGGGACTGCCTAATCATTATCGACGAGGTGGAACAGGTTCTTTGGCACGCCCTCAATGCCGACACCTGCCGCCATCACCGAGTAGCCATTCTCCGCAGTTTAAAACAGCTTTTACAAAATTCCCTCGGGGGAGAGGGGCAACTCTATGTGGCCGATGCCGATCTCACCGACGTGTCCCTAGAGTATCTCATTGCCCTCAGTGGTATTCCCTTGCAACCCTATGTGATCCGCAACCAGTGGCAGCCTGGGGCAGCGGAGGCGTGGCCGGTTTACCATTTCAGCGAAACCGATCCCAAACAGTTAGTTAAACATCTGCTCCATCACATCCGGGAAGGGGGCAAACCCTTTGTCTGTTTATCCGCCCAAAAACTCTCCAGCGCCTGGGGAACCCGTAATTTAGAGGCTTATCTCAATAAACAATTTCCCAGCCATAAAATTCTGCGGATTGATGCCGAATCCTTGGCGGACCCGAGCCATCCGGCCCACGGTAGCCTGACCCAACTCAATCAGGTTTTACAGAATTATGACATTGTGCTCACCAGTCCTGCGGTGGAAACGGGGGTCAGCATTGATCTGAAAAACCATTTCACCTCTGTGTGGGGGATTGCCCAGGGAGTACAAACTGCTACCTCCGTCTGTCAATCCTTGGGGCGGATTCGGGCCAATGTGCCGCGTTATCTCTGGGTGGCGGGTTATGGCTTTAACCAAGTCGGCAATGGGGCGACGTCAATTCCCAAATTATTGACCTCGGGCCATCGATTAACAGAACTCAATATCCGGTTGTTACAACAATCCGATTTAGATAACTTGGATGACTGGGATACGGGCTTTCAAGCCGAATCCCTCCTCTGTTGGGCCAAAATGGCGGTGCGGGTGAATGCGTCTATGCTTCACTATCGCGAGTCAGTGCTGGGATTATTGCAACAAGAAGGTCATCAATTATTGGGTTATCCCCCGCCCCTCCCCAAACCCCCGATCGCCGATCCCAATTTTCCGGTCAGCACCGTCGCCCCCCAACCCCTGCGGGAAGCCATTGAAGCAGTGCGGGAGCAGAATTATCAAGCCGATTGCCAGGCGATCGCCGCTTGTCCCCGCTTAACCGCAGACCAGTATCAAACCCTGAAAAAACGGTTAGTTAAAAACAGCCAAGAACGCCAGCAGATTCGTAAATACGAGTTGGCTGAACGCTACGGCATTCCCGTCACTCCGGAACTGGTGCAAAAAGATGACCAAGGCTGGTATCACAAATTGCGTTTACATTATTTCCTCACCGTGGGTCGTCCCTTCCTGGCGGATCGAGATGCCAAAATTGCTCGGTTGTTAATCAATCAGGGGCAAGGCAGTTTATTTTTACCGGACTTTAACGGTTCCCAATTAGGGGCCATCATTGGCACCTTCGACATTATCGGTATCCCCATTTTGATCAATCACCCCCAACGGGAACTCTGTCCCCTCGATCCCGACCTGGTGGCCCTCGCTGAACTGGCGATCGCCAACCGGGGTGATATTAAAACCGTCGTGGGGATTGGTCTCGCCAAAAACGCCAGTCCGATCACCATTTTGCGGCGCTTTTTAGACAAATTGGGGTTTGGCTTGGGTTTAGTGAAAACCAGAACAGTGAACAAAAAACGGGTGCGAGTTTATCAAATCACCTATCCCCAGGATGAACGGGAGCAAATCTTCCAGGCCTGGCTCCAGCGAGATCGCCAACTACCGGGGAGTTCTGAACAATGGATGGCGGACTATTGGCAAAAACTACGGGGAGACGTTCCCATCACGAAACAGCCCCAACCCTTTGTGCAACTCAGTTTGGGTTTTTGAGCTGGGCATTGGCATAGTGCTCAGGCCCCATGGCGATCGCCTGACAGTTGTAAAACCTGTAGTAGACGGGACTATGGCAGAATAATTAAGGCCCAACCCTGTCAATCTGTTGCAATGACCACCTCTCTGCCCCCCCAGTACGATCCCAGCATTACCGAAAATAAATGGCAAACTGCCTGGGAAGCACAGCACGTTTTCCGCGCCGATCCCAATCAAGCTGGGGAGCCTTATTGTGTGGTCATTCCGCCCCCCAACGTCACGGGGAGTTTGCACATGGGCCATGCCTTTGAAAGTGCATTGATCGACACTTTGGTGCGTTACCACCGGATGCGGGGAGACAATACCCTGTGGTTACCGGGCACCGATCATGCCAGCATTGCGGTGCAGACGATTTTGGAACGTCAACTGAAAGCGGAAGGCCAAACCCGTGATGATTTAGGGCGGGAAAAATTCCTAGAACGGGCGTGGCAATGGAAACAGGAATCGGGTAGCACTATTGTTAACCAATTGCGTCGCCTCGGAGTGTCGGTGGATTGGACCCGGGAACGGTTCACCCTGGATGACCAACTGTCCCATGCGGTTAAAACGGCCTTTATCCAACTCTACGAGGAAGGGTTAATTTATCGCGGTAATTATTTGGTCAACTGGTGTCCGGCGTCCCAATCGGCGGTGTCGGATTTAGAGGTGGAAAACCAAGAAGTAGACGGGCACTTATGGTATTTTCGCTATCCCCTCAGTGATGGCAGTGGGGAAGTGGTGGTGGCCACCACTCGACCGGAAACAATGTTGGGGGATACAGCGGTGGCGGTGAATCCCAACGATGACCGCTATCAAGCCATGATCGGTAAAACCCTCACTCTACCGATTATGAATCGGGAAATTCCCATTGTGGGGGATGAGTTGGTTGATCCAGAATTCGGGACAGGCTGTGTCAAAGTAACCCCGGCCCATGATCCCAATGATTTTGTGATGGGACAACGGCACAATTTACCGTTTATTAACCTGCTCAATAAAGACGGGTCGATGAATGA
>JAYKHU010000005.1:0-14610 GCA_035285105.1 Synechocystis sp. | reverse complement strand
GCTGTCGGGTAAATGCGAAACTTAGTTGCTCGTAGCATTATCGTGAAATGACTTACTGATAAAATTATAACACAAGATTAGCAAGGAAGCTAAGTCGCAAGGCGCATCCCCCTCCTCAAGGAAGGGGATTTCCCGCGACATATTTTGTTAATGGTTCTTACTCCCAAAAGCTCCACGGCGATTACATTGTCGTTTTGGTCGTAGTCCACAATGATGCCGTCGGCAATTTCTTCAGAGTCGATCCCTATTCCAGTCCCAGTGACTTGGAAATAAGCCGTGTCCACCGTCGGGTCATACTCAATGCTGATGCTGGTCATTGCTTAAAGCTCCTATCAAAGTTGATAGTTAGTTTAATATTGTGGACTACCTAAGTAGACGGGGATCGAGCACAACAATAGTCTTCTAATTAATTGCAACTAGGTCCCTACGCCGAATTACAGATTACGACGTAGGCCTCCTATCCCGAGAGGTCGTGAGTCTTACATTATTGCCAATCCTTTTCTGCCTGGGCTAACACATAGGCGGCAATGTCTTCCTTGTCCGTTTCGCTTAACGTTGCAAACCGTGGCATGGCCCCGGCCCCTTTGGTAATTTGGGCGACGATCGCCTCAATGGAATCCTTACCGTAGGCCACCAACGCATCTTGTTTCAAGGTTTTCTCTTTGACCACGGCATTGAGTCCTCCCATGTGGCAGGCGGCACAATTACCCCCGAATAATTGTTTGCCGTGGTTAATATCCGCTGCCAAGGCGGGACTGGGAGTAAATGCAAATAGACCAATTAAAAACAATAGGCAGCAAAAAACTGCCCCGAAAAAGGGTTTCAAAATGACAGTAAACATGAGTTCTCTTGAGGCTAAAAACGATATAAAGACTAAATCTTATTATGCAAACCCTACCCTAGGAAGTCAAAAGACAGGCAGTCAAACTAACAGTTACGGGGCCCAGACGGGATGGAATCCCATTAATGCCAAAGCGTTCAGTTCTGCTTTTTGTCCCTGTTCTGGCTTCAGAGGCGGTAACAATAACCACAGTTGACTATCGGCGATCGCCTCTCCGGTGTTGGTATTTAAGCGGCTATCGGTGGTGGCGTCGGGGTTAATAATCACTTGATCGAACAATAATGCCAACCCATCCGGGGATAAACTCACCTGAATTTCCCGGGAATCTTGCAGTTTCAGAAGCGGAAAAATATCCCCCGTTTCCACATCAATTTGCACAAAGTAAGGCTGTTCAATGTAGTTATCCCCCGGTAATAGTTGGGTTAACAAACAATAAAGTTGAAAGTTATTGCGGCCAAATTCACAGGTAACAATGGAGCCATCGGTGTTGATTAACTCCTTTTGAACCCCCTGATTATTGACAAAAAAGAGGGTGCGTTGAAAGCGCTTTTGGGCATTTTCCACATTAAAGTTCACCAAGGCAGCGGCCTTACCGTCGGGGGAAAAGTTTAATAATTGACCAAATTTCGGCAGAAAATCCAGGGGTTTGGCCTCCGGTTGCAGCGGTAAAATGCCAATGCCTTCTCCCCGGGCCACCGCTAGGGATTGATTATCCGGGGCAATCTGAAAATCGCCCCCTTGCACCTTGAGGCGTTCGGGCTTGTCCCCCTTTTCCAAATTTTTCAACATCCACAAATCAAAGTCGGCGGGATTCTGACGGTTGACCCGTTGCACCACCATGATTTTGCCATCGTCGGAAATATCGAATTGATTATTTTGAAAGTCTTGGTTGTCCAGCACCAAGGAGGGTTTGGGTAATGCCTTCGGATCGTCGGTTTCCACCACGGGGATGCGATAAAGCTGGAGTTGGCGCAGACCATCAAATCCCAGTTGACTGTCGGCCCCAGCGAAGGCGATGCCCTGGCCCTGGTCATAGAATTTGAAATCCACCACCGTTAACCCCGGCGGGGTCAAAATGGTTTTCCGCTGACGGGTGAGGTTGTAATAAATAATCCGTCCCTGCTCAATCCCCTGGGTCCCGATGTAGGCAAAGGAACGGTCCCGACTGCGAAAAGTCTGATCGAAGGGGGCCATCGTTTGTCCGGCCTGATCATTGCCCGCATATTGCTCCCGGGCCTCGGATAGGCGCACGGTGTAATCGGTGCCGTAGGGAATGGGATTATCGAGGGTGTAGGCTAGTCGGCGACCGACCCAACTGACCTTACCCGGTAGGGCAGGGGTAATGACGAGATTTTTTTCCACTTCCTGCTGATTCATCGGCCGGTCAAAGGTCAGGATAAACGCCCGATCCTGGGCCCCGAGGGTTTTGTCTGCCCAACTAAAACTCTGTACCCGGGGACGATTGTCGAACCAGCATTGTTCATTCGTTTGACAGGCATTGTGCCCCGCCATCACCACGGCGATCGCCGCACTGAGAATGGCAATTAAAGACAGGGCGGTGCGGTCAATCGGTTCGGAAAAATACTTGGCAACCATAACATCAATCAATAGCAAGATGGGAGGAGCAGGAAGCGTTCCCATCTTAGCAACACCGCTTTACCCCAGGGGGTTACTCATACAGCCAAGGATTTAAGGAGACTTCCCACTCATTCAGGTCTTCTTCTTTGAACCAGAGGGCAATTTCCCGTTTAGCGGTTTCAATGGCATCGGAACCGTGGATGATGTTGCGACCCACCGACACCCCAAAATCTCCCCGAATAGTCCCCGGTACAGCGGCATGGGGATCGGTAGCACCAATCATTTGGCGGGAGGTGGACACCACAGATACCCCTTCCCAGATCATGGCCACTACGGGAGAAGAACAAATAAATTCCACTAACCCCGGGAAAAACGGTTTGTCGTTGAGGGATTCGTAATGTTTTTCGGCCAATTCCTTGGGAACGGTCATAAATTTCATGCCGATGAGCTTAAACCCTTTGGTTTCAAAGCGACGAATAATCTCACCGACTAGCTGACGTTGAACCCCATCGGGCTTAATCATAATAAAGGTGCGTTCCATCGGGCCTCCTCTTGCTCGTGTTACAGAACTTAACAATCATCAGCATTCTACACGGTTTAGTCCCCGGTAACCCTATTCGGATTTGCGGGCAGCGGGGGGCGCCGGTAAGCCTGCGGGAGCGGCGGGGGCAGCAGGGGCGGCTTGGGGCGCAGGGGGGGGCGCACTCTGGCGGGGGGCAGGATTACTGGCAGCGCTGCTACGTTGGGGAGCTGGGGCTGAGGCAGTGCGGCGGCGGCTGGGGGCACTGGCGGTGGAACGACGGCGGCGGGAGGGCGAGGACGAGGGGGCGGCTTGGGTTGTCGGGGCCGCCAGGACTTTGACTTTACGACCCTTAATGGGTTCTGCTTTGATGCTGGGTTTGCGGGCATCGGGGTTTTTGGGCATCGCCGGAAAATATTCCACGGGCATTCCCTTGGTGACATCCCGCATAAATTCCCCCCAAATCATGGCGGCGGTGGTACTAGCCCCCCTAGTAGGTTGGTTGTTGTCGTTACCGATCCAAACTCCGGTGACCAGTTGGGGAATGTAGCCGATAAACCACAGATCCCGCGCTTCGTCGGAGGTACCGGTTTTACCCGCCACCTGGCGATCGCCTAATTGGGCCGGGCGCCCAGTGCCCGACGTGACCACACTCCGCATCAGGGAGGTCATAATGGCGTTGCTATCGGGGTCGAGGGCTTGGGTTTGTTGGTGTTCTGCTTTATAAATAGTCTCCCCTTTGGCATTGACCACGTTTTGGATGGCGTAGGGCTGGACATGGATACCGTTTTTGGCAAAGGTTCCGTAGGCACTGGTCATTTCCAAGGGAGTCATTTCCCAGGCCCCCAGGGCAATGGAATAGGTGGGTTCTAACTTAGAGGTGATGCCCATGTTGCGGGCTAGGTTAATCACCGGATTCCAACCCACGTCCAGCAAGAGGCGGATAGCTACCACGTTCACTGACCCCGTGAGGGCGGTGCGTAACGACATATTGCCGCCGCTGTATTTATCGCCGTAGTTTTCCGGTTTATAGCTACCGATCTCAATGGGCACATCGAGATAACTTTTGTTGGGGGAAATCCCGGCGGCGATCGCCGCTGCGTAAAGAATGGGTTTAAAGGTGGAACCGGGTTGGCGTTTGGCCTGGGTGACGCGGTTAAACTGACTGGCGTTGTAGTCTTTTCCCCCCACCATCATTTTGATCGCCCCGGTGCGGGGATCAACGGAAACCATAGCCCCTTCGGAAAACCGTTGCCATTTACCGTATTTTTCCACGGACTTTTTGAGAATTTCCTGGGCCTCGGCTTGCCAGTCAGGATTCAGGGTGGTGTTAACCGTCAACCCTCCGGCTTGGCGTTGATCCTCGGGCAATTTGGTGTTTAATTCCTGAAGAATGTAGTCGGTGAAAAACTCCGCTTCCCGGTTAAAGCGTTTCAACGGACTGGGGGTCAGGGTTAATGGCTCGGCGATCGCCGCTTGGGCTTCTGATGCAGAAATAAATCCCACTTCCGCCATGCGGGTCAGCACTTGATTGCGCCGTTGGGTGGCCGCCTCTAGGTTTTCCAGGGGGGAATATAAACTGGGGGCCGGCACCACCCCAGCCAACGTGGCCGCTTCCCCGAGGGTTAAGTCCTCCGGCGGTTTACTGAAATAGGTGTAGGACGCATCCGCCACCCCATAGGCCCCGGAGCCGAGGTAAATCAAATTCAAATAGCGTTCCAGAATTTGATCCTTGGGGAGGGTGGTTTCAATTTTTTGGGCCAGGCGTAATTCCTTGATTTTGCGGGCGAAGGTGCGATCCTGGGTTAAAAACACCAAGCGGGCTAACTGTTGGGTGATGGTACTGCCCCCTTGGACCACTTCCCCCGATGTGGCATTGGACACAGAGGCCCGTAAAATTCCTTGCAGATCAATGCCTCGGTGTTCCCGAAAACGACTATCTTCGCTGGCAATGAAGGCCTGTTCCACCAGGGGAGGAATATTGCCCAGTTCCACGGTGTCATGGCTAACGTTACCGATTTCCTGCAAAATCTTGCCGTTACTGGCCTTGATGGTCATGGTTCCCGGGGCAGCATAGGTGACCACATCGGCGATCGCCACCTCGGTGAGGGCCTCCACCTGATAAAAGCCCCAGAGTAAAGCAGACGTACCGACACCGCCCCCCATACCAAATCCCAAGATCAACCAAAACCGGGGCTGGCAAGTCATTCCATACAAGACCTGACCAATGCGGCCAACTGCGTGGGAGAGGCGTTGGGACAAAGGTTTCCCCGCCGGTTTCGCCGGAGTAACCTCAGGGGGGGATAGGGTCTCAGTCTCTTCCTCCTCCTTCTCCACCACGGCCGTTGCCAGGGGAGTTGCCAGGGACTCTGCCTCGGGTTCGGTAACGGGGGAATTGTCCGTCATGGTCTCAAGGTTCGGGACCCCTCCCTCGGCCACTGGGGCATCAGCATCGCCTTGCCGTGATAGCACCACCGCTTTTCCCGTCGCTGGATTAATAATTTCATAGCCCCCGTTGGGTAAACTGCGAATTTGTACCGGGGCAATTTCTGGCCCCCGGGGCGCACCGCGTAGCGGATCTCTGCGAGATCGCCGGTCATTGCCTGTAACCGTTGTTGCCTGGGTGTCTGGGTCAGCAGCAGGGGAAGGGGTTTCCCCCTCTGTCTGGTCAGCCTGGTCAGCCAACTGATGCCGTAGCCGGTCGGTTGATTGCTTGAGTTGGCGGGAAAGGTTATTAAACACGGTGGCTAATGGGAGACAGTAGGGAATAAAGACAAAGAAAAGACAGGGGCGGAATAACAGTGGGAGGACAACGGGGAATTGGCAAAAAACGGATTTTATGTAAAGGAGACTAGGGTAACAGTCAAATAGTTTCACTGACAAGGATCCCTTGCTCCGCCATCACAACACGACAAATTGTTAACTTGATGTGAACTATTTTGCAAAATCGTTCAGCATAGAAAAAACCCCCCTTGGGGATTGATTGTTGTTGCTTCCTCAGAAAGGTCTTGCCATGCTTGAACAGGATGTTGTTATTGTCGGTGGTGGTTTAGCTGGCTGCCGCTCCGCCCTCGAAATTAAACGCCTCGCCCCCGATACCAAAGTGGCGATCGTGGCCAAAACCCATCCCATCCGTTCCCACTCCGTAGCGGCCCAAGGGGGGATTGCCGCGTCCCTCAAAAATGTTGATCCAGAGGATTCCTGGGAGGCCCATGCCTTCGACACGGTTAAGGGGTCGGATTACCTGGCTGATCAGGATGCAGTGGAAATTCTGACCAAGGATGCCCCGGAAGTCATTATTGAGTTAGAGCATTTAGGGGTCCTCTTTTCCCGCTTGCCGGATGGCAAAATTGCCCAACGGGCCTTTGGGGGCCATTCCCACAATCGCACCTGTTACGCCGCCGACAAAACCGGCCATGCCATTCTCCATGAGTTAGTCAATAATCTCCGCCGCAATAAGGTGGAAATTTATGAAGAATGGTACGTGATGAAGCTGATCTATGAAGACGGCGAAGCCAAAGGGTTGGTGATGTATGAAATCGCCACGGGACGCATTGAGATTGTGCGGGCCAAGGCGGTGATGTTCGCCACCGGGGGCTATGGTCGGGTTTACAATACCACCTCTAATGATTACGCCTCCACAGGGGACGGGCTAGCCATGTCGGCCCTGGCGGGGATTCCCCTCGAAGATATGGAGTTTGTACAATTTCATCCCACGGGGTTGTATCCCGCCGGCGTCTTAATTTCTGAAGCGGTGCGAGGGGAAGGAGCCTATTTGATCAACAGTGAGGGGCGACGCTTCATGGAGGATTATGCCCCCAGTCGGATGGAGTTGGCTCCCCGGGATATCACCTCCCGGGCCATCACGTTGGAAATTCGGGCCGGACGGGGCATTCATCCCGATGGCAGTGCTGGCGGCCCCCACGTTTACCTCGATTTACGGCACATGGGGCGGGAAAAAATTATGAGCCGCATTCCCTTTTGTTGGGAAGAAGCTCACCGTTTAGTGGGAATTGATGCGGCGGAAGACCCCATGCCCGTTCGTCCCACCGTCCACTATTGCATGGGGGGCATTCCCGTAAATACGTCGGGACGAGTGCGGCGCAATGGCGAGCAGTTGACGGAAGGTTTTTTTGCCGCCGGGGAATGTGCCTGTGTTTCCGTCCATGGGGGCAATCGATTAGGCAGCAATTCCCTGTTGGAATGTGTGGTCTATGGGCGGCGCACCGGGCGCAGCATCGCAGAATATGTCCAAGGGCGATCGCTCCCAGAGATTGATGAAATTGCCTATAAAACCGCAGCCAAAAACCGCATTGATCAGCTATTGAACCAAACAGGGACGATGCGGATTAGTGCCCTACGCCAAGCCTTTCAAGATTGTATGACCAGCCATTGCGGCGTTTTCCGGTCTGAATCCGTGATGACAGAAGGAATCAATCAAATTCAAGCCCTTAAGTCCCAATATTCCCAAATCTTTTTGGACGATAAACAACCCCAATGGAATACGGAAGTAATTGAGGCGCTGGAATTACAAAATATTATGGCCGTGGGGGAATTAATTTTAACCTCAGCCCTCAACCGTCAAGAAAGTCGCGGTTCCCACGCCCGGGAGGATTTTCCCGATCGCCGGGATGATCAGTTTTTAGCCCATACGTTGGCGAGCTTTGACGGGGATCAGGTGAAGGTGAATTACATGCCAGTGGTGATTAATCGCTTTGAGCCAAAGGAGCGAAAATATTGATAAAAATGGCAAGCAGGCTCTCGGCTTTGATGGCTTTGGGGTCAAATTCAATCTGCCAAACCAAGTTCTTGCTCCACTTCTGCTAGGGTCAAGTCGTGTTCTGGGGGATTTTCTAGGCGCTGTTGGGCATCTTGGGCGTCCTCAAACTCCTCTAAAAAATTCAGTACAGCTTCTTGGAGGAGATCAGTTTCTGGTCGCCCTAATTGTTGACTAACAGCCCATAACCGTTGTTGAAGTTCAGGGGATAGGTGAGTCGTTTTCATTTTGGCAAAATGACCTTATTCAAGCCTTGAAGAAAAAGCCAAACTTAATCACCGCACTGACCACCGCCGTAAAAATAATCCCAATTAACGCCCATATCTGAGCGCGTTGACTGCCCCTAAGCTCTTTGACGTCCTCTTTTACCGTCGTCAAATCCGTCTTTACGGTTGCCATGTCAACTTTTAGATCTGTCAGATCGGTCTCAATTTTATCTAAACGTTGGTCTAGCTTATTGAGGACATCCTTCAAATCAGTTTCAATCGTCACTGACATCGTTGTCTCCTCGTGGGAATTGCCCTTTTCATTTTAGGTCAAACAATAGTCAGGGATGCAGTTGGCTTTCATATAGGCATGGTAGCGTTGGATTTGCTGCTCCCCCTGTTCATGTGTCCAGCCACAATGTTTAATCAACGTTTCCACTATCACTGGCAGGGCGCTAAAGCCGTAGTCAGGGGTCACCATGGCGATCGCCGTTCGGCGGCGGCAGATATCGATGAGGGTATGGGCCAGTTCTGCTTGGATAGCAAACACCGCCTGGGCCTTGATGTCCGGTAATGTCGGCACAATTTTTTCCCCTAACTCCGGTGCTTGATCCACCAACGCCAGCACCTCAACGGCCCGGGAACCATAGAGGTCAAATACATGTTGCAGGGATTGCCGTTCCACCCGCTCCCCATACTTGGCGATCGCCGTTTCCAGGGAAAGGGAGGGGGTTTCCGCCCCTGGTAAGGGTTGGGTCAGGGTTAAACAGGGCGGTGAAGCTTGCCCGCGTTTTTGGTAAGCTTTTTCGACTAATTCCTGTCCCACTTGACGATAGGTGGTTAACTTGCCGCCGATCAGGGAAATCAGGTTATTCACCCCATCCTGGGTGTGGTCATAGAGAATATGGTTGCGGGTAATACTACCGGCTTTTTTGCCGTCACTGTAGGGCAACGGACGCACCCCGGCATAGGTAAAACGCACGTCATCCCGACTTAACTGGGTGGCGGGCATCACCCGGTTGGTTTCCCCAATTAAATAATCAATCTCATCATCACTAGCTTTGACGGCGTCTAAATCCCCCTCGTAGCGGAGGTCTGTGGTGCCAATCAGGTATTTTCCTAACCAGGGGATGATGAAGTAGGGACGCTTATCCACAAAGGCTTCCACGTATAACGCCGTGGTGGGGGCACCGGGAAAAGGATCCACCACAATATGGCTGCCTTTGGTACCGCCAATTTTCCGACCGTTAACAATGGCAGTGGGGTGCTGATCCTGACGTCCTAGGGCACAGACTTTGTCCACCCACGGGCCGGCGGTATTAATCACCACTGCGTTGCGGGTATCCACGCTAAACGTCTGATCCGTGAGGTGATCCTGGCAATGAATCGCGGTAATGGCTTGTTGATTTGAGTCTTTTTCCAAGCCTGTCACCGCCACATAATTGAGAACAGTGGCTCCGGCCTGTTGGGCGGATAAGGCCACTTCTAACGCCAACCGTTCAGCGTATTCCACCTGCCCATCAAAATATTGAGCGCCCCCCTGGAGTCCCTTTTTCTCCGCCACTCGGAATAACTGTTGAAACTGGCGCGGCCCCAGCATGCGGTGGGGGGGCAGGGTTTTATCAAAACTAAAGATATCGTAGAGAATCATCCCCGCTTTGATTTCCCAATAGGCCCGACTCGACCAGTCATACACCGGAATGGTCAATTGCAAGGGATGGACTAAATGGGGGGCCGTTTTTAACAACACTTCCCGTTCCCGCAAGGATTCCCGCACCAGGGAAAATTCAAAATATTCCAAATAACGCAGGCCGCCGTGAATTAACCGGGTAGACCAACTACTGGTGCCACTGGCCAAGTCGTCCTTTTCAATGAGCAAGGTTTTTAAACCCCGTAGGGCGCCATCGCGGGCGGTGCCGACACCGTTGATGCCGCCACCAATCACAATCAGGTCGTAGGCCGTCGTTTGAATCTGTTGAAAATCGCGCATGGTGAGAACGGTGGATAAAGTGCGGCTTTTCGCGGGATAGGGCATGGGGCAACCGCCTTGGGCTTCAGAAAAAGCGGGGGGTCAAGCCCGCCTAAATCTTAGACGTTTGCCGAGGACTGGCGCGGTGTACTGGCATTACAGTTTGGGGGGTTCCCCCAGAACCACATCGGCATAGGCTTCCCGCAGAAGATGATTGGCCCACTGCTGAACGTCGTAGCGCTTAATGGCAGCGTACATACGCCCCATGCGCTTTTGTTGTTCCTCCTGATCCATGGCCAAGGCCTGATCAATGGACTCATCCATGCGGCTAGAGGCATAGGGATTGGTTAAGACCGCATCGGGGAGTTCCACCGCAGCCCCAGCAAATTCCGAGAGAATTAACACCCCGTCTTCCCCGTTATGGGCCACTACGTATTCCTTGGCCACCAAATTGAGGCCATCTCGCAGAGGGGTAATCCAGGCAATGTCGGCGGCACAGAACAACGCCAAGAGTTCTTCGTAGGATAGGGGGGAGGTGAATAGCATCACCGGCGTCCAAGAAAGTTTGGCAAAGCGACCGTTAATTCGTCCGACCCACCGTTCAATTTCGTTTTGGGCGTTACGGTAGATCCGCATTCCTTCCGCCGCCTTGGCCACGGGAACCACCAAATTAATTTCGCCGCAGAGTTCCGGGCGACGTTCCAATAACCGTTCATAACAGGCCAGCATTTCTTTGGTGCCTTTCACGTAATCCACCCGCCCTGCTGACACGATCAGTTTTTTGCCCCCCAGGTCGGCCTTAATTTCGGCAATTTTTTGTTGGACGCTCTCTGATTCCACGATCGCCCGAATCTGGGTCGGGTTAGTGCCTACGGGGAACGCATCGAGGTTCACCAGGCGATCGCCGTATTTTAATTGGGTGGTGAGTTCCGGTTCCGCCAGAGCCGAGCCGTAGGGGGTAAAGGCCTGGTCCACGGGAATACGCCGGGTGACTTCCACCGGTTTTAAACTGCGGGCCACCGCCACAAAATTTTCCACGTAACGGGGAATGTGGAACCCGCATAAATCACAACAGAGTAAGCTTTCAACGATCGCCTCCCGCCAGGGCAAAATGTTGAAAATATCAACGCTGGGGAAAGGAGTGTGGTGGAAAAAGGCAATTTTAGCGTTGGGCTTTAATTTGCGGATATAAAAAGGCGCGAGCCAAAGATTGTAATCATGGACCCAAAATAAGGCATCATCGGCCGCATCCTCACAGGCAGCGATGGCAAACAATTCATTAATCTGCTTAAAGTTATCCCAATCGGAGGAATCGTAGGTGAATTGCCAGGGGAAGGAGTGCAAAATGGGCCAAAATGCTTCCTTCGAGGTGATGTGATAGAAATTTTTTACCTGATCCGCCGTCAGGGGCACCCGCCGCACCGTACAGCGATCGCCGAGGCCGTCAATGCTCATTCGCTCTTGAAAGTCTTCCCGCTGCTTAGGGGTCACCTGTTTCCATGCTACCCAGGTACTCTGTTCCGCATCGGCAAAGAAACTTTTTAAGGTCGGCAAAATACCATTGGGACTCTTCTTTTCTCGATAAACGGTCTTACCATTTTCTTTCACTTCATCGTAGGGTTCACGATGGTAAAGGATCACAAGGGATGAATTCATAAAATTAACGGCCTCCAGAACAGACAAAGCAAACAAGATAACTAAAAAAGTAGACAAGCAAGTCTATGGTTAACTCCTAAACCCTAACCAGCATCGCCTTCCCAATCATCGGACAGTACAACAAATAGAGATTTCGGGATAATGGCTACTAGCACAAATAGGCGTATTTATCACGAGGATTGGGAGGGTAACGGCTTGTCGGCACCTTTATTAAACGGGAACTTATGGGAATGGTTGTGTCAGAAAGGTCACTGAACGTTTCAGCAAAACCGCTATTTGGTCAACAATTCATGATCCGATGCCGACAATAACTAGGCAGTGGTCAAACCTCAATTTTAATGTTGTGACCTTGAATAGGTCTGGGATAGGAATTGTAGTTACTTGTTAAGTATGGTAACAGAAAAAGTTATCCTGCCGAGCTTACAGTGCTTGACAATGGTGTTTATTGTTCTTTCAATTTAGACCTAGGGGTGTGAATCCGTTCCCCCAGCATCCTTAAAATAAACCTTAAAATATACGGTGAAAAGCGGTCGTCAATGGAGAGTAAACAAACTCAGGGTTAAGCATTTACGCCTTCCCAATGATTAGGATTTCTCGCTAATCCCTGTCACAATCCCCTGTTTAGGCACCATCATTTGCAATAACTATTGTGAACTAATGGGGACAGTGGCGGTCATCCTGTTTACAATATCTCCAGTGTGAGTCGTGCCAGGTATGGTTCGGAATATAAGTCATTCACCCGCACCGAGGGGGGGGATTTTGGGGTATGCCAGCATTAAATAGAATTCAGTTGGTCGAAGAAGAAACAGAAAAACTACTTGCCTGGGCCAAGGCGGTCACCGAGTCCCCGGATAACTATTTCCAGGCATCCCGGGATGTGGCGACCCAATTAGGGGCCCATTACCGTGAGGATGGGTTAACCCAAGTGGGCTTTTGGGTACCCCGTTTAGCCGGGGAAGGGGCATTTACGGAAAAATCCATCTATCTGGAAGTGTTTACCCCCCTCCAGCCCATTGATTTTCAGGCCCAGGAGCAGACGGCCACCTTTCGCTGGGAACGCATTGAGTTGCCCCAACAGGGGGAGTTTGTCTGGGCGGTGTTAACGGGCATGACCGCAGGGACGCAGGAGACAGCGGGATCGTTTTATTGGCTGCGGTTCTATGATTCGATTTTGGAAAAAACCCTGGTCATTCGCGATGTGTTGGCGGATAGCTTACCCTACGGCGTTTTTGCCCCGGCGGAACTGTATGACCTCCATAAACTCCAGCGGGAACGGGCGGATTTAGTCTATTTCCAGCAATCCGCTTCCACCGATGATCAGGTGCCGCCCCAATATTTATTTGATCCTGATTTATTGGAAAAACAACGGATTGCGGTAATGAATCGGGCAATTCCCGTGGCTCATTCCCCCATCCATGCCGATGCAGACAGTCAGAAGGTGATCCGCCGGGTGCCGCCGGTTTCTAATATTCTCCAAATTCACATTAAAACAGCGTCCCCGGAAGGAACGGTGGCGGGGTTGACGAAAATTTATCAACGACTGGCGGACAAAATTCGCAACAAAGAACATATCACCGCCGCCGAACTCAATTATCTCGGTTACGAAGCCATTCAACTCCTACCGATGGAACCCACCATCGAGTACAGACTGGAAGATTTTGATGACCGTCAGGGATCCTTTTATGAAGTGGCCAACGAGGCGATCGAACTGACCGATGATGCGTCGGGACAGGAGCCGGTGGTGGAGGAAAAAATCAAAGTCATTTTGCGGAAACCCAACACGGAAAACTGGGGGTATGATGTACCCATTTTGGGATCGGGAGCCACCAATCCGGCGTTATTGGAAAGTTTGCGCCCCGATGAAATGGTGGAGTTGATCGCCACGTTGCACAATTTTCCTAGTGGGCCCATTAAGGTCATTTATGATTTGGTCTACGGCCATGCGGATAACCAGGCCTTGGAATTAATCAACCGCCAATTTTTCAAAGGCCCCAATATGTACGGGCAGGATTTAAACCATCAGTTACCGATGGTGCGGGCGATTTTACTGGAAATGCAACGGCGCAAAATTAACACCGGAGCCGATGGCATCCGGGTGGACGGTGGTCAAGATTTTCGTTTTTTTAATCCCCTATCGGGACGGGTGGAACAGGACGATGCCTATTTATTATCCATGAGCGATGTAGAGCAGGACATTCAAGGGCATAAGCGGTTATTGTTCACCATTTTTGAAGATGGCCGCCCCTGGCCCGAAGACGGTTGGGAAGAAAAATCCACCTACCGGGATTTAGTCGAATTGCGATCGCAGTCCTATCAGTGGGGACCGTTGATTTTTGCCCACAATACCCCCGCCCTGAAAGGGTTTTGGGACCGCAAGTGGGAACGGGTCTGTGAGGTGATGTTCAAAGGCGATCGCTGGATTACGGGCTGCGCGAACCACGACACGGTGCGGCGGGGCAATCAAATCGATCATCGCACGGCGGCCATTAATTGGAATTTTGGCAAAACCCTCCCGGATGTCATGCACAATGCCTACGATAATCCCGCCACCGCCCTGTGGGTCTATGGCTTTAGCCCAGGGTTGCCCATGGATTTCCTGAATGCGTTGATGCATAGTCCCTGGGGCTTTTTCCGTAATACCGATGAACGTTACGGGGTGAAGGTGGCATTTGAGGAAGAGGGATTTTTAGAATGGCAAATTTCCGCAAAGCTGTACCAACACCCTCACTTGTTTAAGCATTTAAAAGCTCTAGGATTTGACCGTTTGGAACTGTTAAAAGATTTTATGAAAGCTGTGGCCGATGCCATGGTCAAAAAAGGATTTAATCTGGAGGCCGTGGCCCAGGCCTGTCGCTATTGTTTGGGGGATCATGATGCAGAGCAAGGCATCAATCCCGCCTGTGATTTAGAACTCTTGGGGGCGTTTAAACATCCAGGGCAACCGGACTTTGTCAAGGATTTAGATGTGCCAAAGTTGAAGCAATTTGCCCGGGCTTTTATGGAAGATGGGCACGAAGCCTGTCGGGTTTCCTATTATGAACAGCAAGCGGATATTGAGCGCAC
>JAYKHU010000004.1:0-18667 GCA_035285105.1 Synechocystis sp. | reverse complement strand
TGATTAAATTTCAACAGGAAGCCCAAGATGCAAATTCAACCTTTATTGGCACATTAGCCTACAGCCCCAATGGTGCAGGAAATGCGGTTGTTGTCCCCAAAGATAGTACGGCTAAAACCCTGGCTGATTTAAAAGGAGGAACCGTGTCTGTCCCCTTTGGTTCTGCGGCCCATGGGATGGTACTCAAAGCATTAAGTGACGTGGGTCTAAATCCCGAAAAAGATGTCAAGCTCATTAGCCAAGCGCCTGAAGTGGGAGGCTCTAGTCTCCGGACTGGGCAAATTGATGCCCACGCTGATTTTGTTCCTTTTGGAGAGCTTTTTCCCTTTCAGGGTTTTGCTAAAAAAATCTTTGATGGAGCACAAACTGGGGTTCCTACCCTACACGGTATTGTTGTCCGTTCTGATTTTGCCGAGCAATATCCAGAGATTGTGGTGGCTTACCTAAAAGCAGTTTTAGAAGCCAATCAACGCTTCCGTGAAGATCCCGAAGGTATCTCTGCTCAAATTGAAGAATGGTCAGGCATTGACAAAGAGGTCGTTTACATGTTTTTAGGTCCATCAGGTTTACAGCCGTTGGATCCGACTATTCGTGAGGTACAAGTTAAAGCTCTGAAGAATAGTATAGCGACGCTCACGAGCTTGGGTAAAATCACAAAGCCGGTTAACCCCGAAGAGGTTACACAATGGATTGACGAAAACTACTTAAAGCAGGCGATGCAGGAAATGAAGCTTGATTACGACAACGTAATTGCCATGGCAGAAACCTACCAAATTACCGGAAAAGATGCCTTGACTGGAGAAGCAATTGAGGATCCCACACTTGCGGCACAGTTTTGGGTACAGGGGGAAGAAAAAGTTCAGAATTTTTCATCAGTTTCCAATATGGTTAAAGCATTATCAACGCTTCAAACTGAAGGGAAAGCAGCAGACGTCATGTTTGTTCATGATCGGAACAAGGGTTGGAAGCTCTTTGCCGAAAATTCCTACTATGTGACTAATGGTAATAAAGTTTCAGCTTTTTTACTGGAATCAGATGCTAAAAGCTATGCAGCTAAATCAGGGGGGAAATTGATGGAGTTTCGGGATTTGCAGACTTTGTATGCGTATCAAATACATCAGCCAATACTGATCGGCTTAAAGCATTAGTTGTTGTATTCAATCAGAGCGTAAGATACTTTTACCTATCAACTTTTCTTGCCTGTTTTTGTTATACCTATGGTTGTACTTGGGTGGAGTGAAAAATTGATTTGATTAGCTTTTAGGCTTTTGATTGAGGACAAAAAAGATTAATTTTCGTATTGTCAATAGAGGCTTGAGTATGGCAGTCACAACTCCTATTTTAGGACATAAATCTGGTCGAAGCTGGAACAGTAAAATTCTCCTAGCCTTTCATAGCTTGTGGTTGGTAAATCGTTCATTTCGACGCTTTTTATCTTTGTTTTTGTTCTTCTTGAGTTGGCAATTTTTATGTGCCATCAATTTCAACTTCTTGATCAATTTTCAATTCTTGCCTTCCCCTACAGAGGTTTTTCAGGCGACGATTGATTTCTTCTTAAGCGACCCTTGGGTGCATATTCGCTCCAGTATACAGCGAGTAGTTTTGGGTTACGTGATCGCATCTCTTCTAGCTGTCTTTCTAGGGGTCTTAATCGGCTGGTTTCAGAAAGTTGAAGATTTTATGATGGCTCCTTTAGAGCTGTTACGTCCCATTCCAGCAGTTGCTTGGATTCCCCTAGCAATTTTAATGTTTCCCAATGCAGAAAGTGGAATGGTTTACATAACTTTTATTGGCGCTTTTTTCCCAATACTAATAAGTACGACTAAGGGGGTTGAAAGCACACTTAATGATACAGTCTTAATCCGCGTAGGACAATGCTTAGGTGCAAAATCCTGGCATATCTTTAAAGACATTGTGATTCCGGGGTCATTGCCCAGTATTGCCAGTGGACTCACTATTGGTATGGGAAATGCTTGGTTTTGCCTCGTTACAGCGGAAATTTTGGCCGGGCGTTATGGAGTGGGCTATATCACGTGGGAATCCTATGTAACCTCTAATTATCCTCCTATCGTGATGGGAATGTTGCTTATTGGTTTAATGGGAGCGTTAAGTTCTTGGGCTGTGAGTCGAGTAACGTCTTATTTAATGCCTTGGCGCACAATTAAAAAGCAAGATGCTTAACAAAACATGCTGACACCAGAGAATTATGAGTATTTATGATGCAAAATCTAGATAAACGCTTAATTACTAAAGGAGCTGTTCAGGTTGAAGGGATTGCGGTTACATTTCAGCGTAAAGGGCATATCAATCATGTGCTTGACTCGATTAATCTCAGCATTAGACCCGGTGAATTTGTTTGTTTGTTGGGACCATCGGGATGCGGAAAATCGACCTTACTAAATGCGATCGCCGGTTTTATTCAGCCGACAGCAGGATATATTATGGTCGATCACAGTCCTGTACGTCGACCAGGGGCTGATCGTGGCTTTGTTTTCCAACAATATTCTTTACTACCTTGGAAAACAACCTTCCAAAATATTGAGTTTGGACTTAAAATTCGTGGAATGGCAAAATCCGAGCGCACAGAACTTGTCAATGATTATCTCAATCGGGTGGGGCTATATAAACACCGCAAAAGTTACCCCCATCAGCTTTCTGGGGGAATGCAACAACGGGCGAGTATTGTTCGAGCCTTGGTCAACTCTCCGTCTGTCCTCTTGATGGATGAACCCTTTGCTGCTCTTGATGCTCAAACCCGTCACATGATGCAAGAATTATTACTGGATATCTGGAGTGAGCTAAAAACAACCGTCATTTTTGTCACCCACGATATTGAAGAAGCTATTTTCCTCGGCGATCGCATCTGCGTTATGGGAGTACATCCAGGACGGATTAAAACCGAAATTGAAATTTATTTAGATCGTCCAAGACATTTTGACGATACGCTTTCAGCGGAGTTTGTCTCTCTGCATCGGCAGGTCTTTGAGTTAATTCGTGAAGAGACAATGAAAAGTATGGAGGCTTAGAGACTTTGCCCTTTTAAGGATGGTAAGGGCTACAAAGTCGCAATGGCTGTTTCTAGAAATTCTGTTTGTACCCACTGCTCGATGTTGATCTGACTGAGATATTCATGACCGGCGATCGCCATGAGTTGCTTGATGTGTTCATTAAGCCAATCTCGATGAATATGGGTCTCGGGGAAGAAACCCCCACCCCCACGATCTTCAAGAGAGCAGAGAGTTTTAGTGACAATGGCGGGATCTAAACCTAACCATTGACTAACGAGACTTGAAGCAAGGGGAGTTTTCTGGTACCAGTACTGTGCGGCAATGAGAGCTTTTAGATAAGCAACAATAATTTCAGGATACTGCTCAGCCAAGGAGGCTTGGACAACAACCCCATGAAAGGTCGGTAGTTCATTATAACTCTCCTGGAGAAGTCGGCGGAATCCCCCTCTATGTTTAACAATCTCGTGAAAGGGAGCAAAATAAGCATATCCATCCACAGGATAAGTCGGATTGGTTAAGTAACGCGGATCGAAATTATCAATAGAGGTTAAGTTGACATTATCTAACAAGTGTTTATGATGGAGTGAACGAATAAGCATGCCATGGGCCGCCGACCTAAAGGGAACAGCAATCACGCGACCTTGTAAGTCTTCTAAACTTTTAAACGAAGAATGATCCGGAACGATGATTTCATTGCCTTGACCATCGAGATTACTAGCAACAAAACTTACTAAACGGGTTTGACCTGTAGGGGATTGATTGGTAGATGGATGCGCGCTTAGGAGTAAAGGATAGTCTCCCAAGATACCAATATCGATGTTTTTTGACTCTAATCCTGCAACAATTGGAGCACCAGAGGTATAGTCCCACCATTGAATTTGATAACTTAACTTGCCGTAGCGCCCTTCCCGGGGCAAGAAATGCTCTAGTAGCCCTAGCCGCTGAATAATTAAGCCCGCTGTCACCGTTTGAATAGTACGATTTTGTGTCCCAATGTTTAGCGTCATCGTCTCTGACGTCTGAGAAGAAGAGGAGCGCAAGGAAAAGTTCGGCGATTTAAAATGAGGTACTTTTTGAGCAGACGTAGGGGGAGATTGCTGGGTGATGCCTTCAATCCTCGCTTCAGGGTGACAAGATAATGAAAAATTCACTTTGACCATATCAACGAAATTCCCAATAGAATCTAATGTCCTTCGATTACGAGAGGATGCCTGGTCAAGGTTTTGTAAAGCACGATTCATTCGTTTTGACATCAATAAGAATAAGGGCATTTCAAAAGCAAATTCTTCCAACGGAATTGACGTAATCCATCCGGCCTGTCGCTCCGTTTGAAACTCAAAATCTGACATAAAGCTGAGATAGTGACCTTTAAGTAAATAAACTTGAATTTGACTTAATGTATCTACCACTTCAACGCGAGAAAAATCCTTCAAGCTTAGACCCAGCTCATTTAGGCGATGGCTTAAAATTGTTCGGCTCGGTGTTCCTTCCGGTAGTAAAACCCACGGGTGATCTTGCAACTGTTTTAAGCTAAGCCATTGACGTTGAGACAGGCTATGAGTACTTGCTACCATTAAAGAATAGCGAACGGAACCAATAGCCGCCTCTGATAAGTCTTCAAATTTAGCAAAACTCAGGTCGGATATGCCCACATCTGCTTCCCCATTTTTCAAGCCTCGATAAAGTTGCTCGGCTGATTTAAATTGTAAGCATTGGGTTTTAACCTGAGAATATTTTCGATTATATTCAAACAGGATTGTAGGCAGTAGATAGTCAATGGTGTTGGCAATATAACCAATTTTTACTTTCCCTATTTTGCCCAGCTTCATTTCTTCAATCTCATTTAGGAGCTGGGCTTCAACCTCAACGAGATAACGCCCCTCTTCCAGTAAGTACTCTCCAACTTCTGTTAGTTCAATCCGTCTTCCTAAACGGTGAAACAATGACGTGCCCAGTTCAGACTCTAAAGATTTTATCTTCGCGCTAACCGCAGGTTGAGTAAGATTTAACGCATCAGATGCTTCAGTAAAGCTTAAACATCTTGCAACTTCTAAAAAAACTTTGAGATGATAAATTTCCACTTTGAATACCCCATTGTAAGGTTTCTACTAAACTATTTTGCTAGCTTTTTTAGCCTTGACCCAATTGAACCATTCAAATCTTTTATGAGTTTATAAAGAATCCTATACCAAAAAAGTGATTTTGACTACACACACCATTGATATTTGTTTTACAATTCTATGAAGTAAGTTCGTAAAACATTAAAACAATGTCTTTATCGATCCTAGATTAGTTGCCTTTAATTTAATTTGGATCTCTATCAGATTCATTTTCTTCTTGAGGGAAACAAGCTTAAGAGCGATAGCGTACTTTATAAGAAAAATCCTGAAACATCTCGTTGTCAGTGGCGGAGACTGGGATTTTAATTATCCGATTATCGCTATTTTTACTTGACCATTATTACAGTGTAATCTGAGGGAAATAGTTAGTGAATACTCAGCATCTGAAGACTGATTTTCTCGTGGTTGGTGGTGGCACCGCTGGGACAATGGCAGCAATTAAGGCTAAACAGGCCAACCCAGAAAGCGAAGTTCTCATTTTAGAAAAGGCTAATATCCGTCGGAGTGGGGCGATCGCCATGGGAATGGACGGGGTCAACACCGCCGTTATCCCCGGCAACTCCACCCCTGAGCAATACGTTCGTGAAATCACCATTGCTAACGACGGTATTTTGAACCAAAAAGCCGTTTATGAAACGGGTCGTCTCGGATTTGAAGTCATCCAAGAATTGGAAAGCTGGGGCGTCAAATTCCAAAAAGACCACGCAGGCAACTACGACCTGAAACAAGTGCATCGCGTAGGAAAGTATGTTTTACCGATGCCTGAAGGCAAGGATCTCAAAAAAATCTTATCCCGCCAGGTCAAACGCCATAAAGTTAAAGTGACTAACCGGGTAATGGCAACCCGGGTTATGGTGCAAAACGGGCGTGTCACCGGGGCCGTCGGCCTGGATGTTCGCAGTGGCGACTTTGTTGTGATTCAAGCCAAAGCCGTTGTTCTGTGTACGGGGGCCTGTGGACGTTTAGGACTCCCCGCCTCTGGATACCTTTATGGGACCTATGAAAACCCCACTAATGCCGGAGATGGCTACTCCATGGCTTACCACGCTGGTGCAGAACTGACCAACATTGAGTGTTTCCAGATCAATCCCTTAATTAAAGACTACAACGGTCCAGCCTGTGCCTATGTAGCCAGTCCATTTGGCGCTTACACCGCCAATGCCGAAGGTCACCGCTTCATTAGCTGCGATTACTGGAGTGGTCAGATGATGCTGGAAATTTGGAAAGAACTTAATTCCGGTAAGGGGCCAGTTCATCTTAAAATGTACCACCTTGATGAAGATACCATCTCTGAGATTGAATCGATTCTCTGGGACAATGAACGACCCAGCCGAGGCCGTTTCCACGAAGGGCGGAATGAAAACTATCGCTCCCATGGCGTGGAAATGAACATCTCCGAAATTGGCTTGTGTAGCGGGCACAGCGCTTCTGGCGTTTGGGTCAACGAAAAAGCCGAAACCACTGTTCCTGGACTTTATGCGGCGGGTGACATGGCTAGCGTTCCCCACAATTACATGATTGGTGCTTTTGTTTACGGGCGTATTGCGGGGGAAAATGCCATGGAGTATGTTCAAGGGCTAGACCACGTTGAACCTGATGCGGAGTTCCTCGCCACGGAAAAAGACCGCCTATATCGTCCCCTCCAGTCCCCCGATGGAATTCCCCATACCCAAGTTGAGTACAAGCTGCGCCGCTTAGTCAACGACTACCTCCAACCCCCTAAGTCCCCCAACAAAATGGACATTGGTTTGACCAAATTCGTTGCCTATGAGGAAACCTTAGATATGATGGGTGCTCGCGATCCTCATGAACTAATGCGCTGTATGGAAGTTCATTTCATCCGTGATTGTGCAGAGATGGCGGCCCGTGCGTCTCTCTATCGTAAAGAAACCCGTTGGGGCCTATACCATTATCGCCTGGATTATCCTGAGAAAAATAACGACGAATGGTTCTGCCACGTTAACCTCAAGAAAAATAGCGCTGGTATCATGGAACTCTTTAAGCGTCCCGTCGAGCCTTACATTGTCGATGTAAACCTAGAAACCGAAGTTTATGACGTAGCGGTACGTTAACCCTACGGCGTTAAAAGATGCTTGCCTTTAAGCAATCATTCCCCCCCCTTTGACGTTATTTATTACCCCAAAAACCTATGGCTTTAACAACCCAACGCGTTGATGTCCCCGTCATTGTTGATGAATCGAAATGCCTCGAAAAATGTGTTGCTTGTATTGAGGTGTGTCCTTTAGATGTCTTGGTAAAAAACCCCGAAACAGGTAAAGCCTACATGAAATATGACGAATGTTGGTTTTGCCTGCCCTGCGAAAAAGAATGCCCCACCAACGCTATCACCGTTCAGATTCCTTTCATGCTCCGTTAACCTTCCTCATTTGTTAAAGGTAAGAGTATCAAAACAAAAGTTAACCTAGATAATCGCTAATGAATATAAACGACATGGATCCGGAAGTCGCTCAATGGGTTGAGATGTTGAGATCCCCTGAGCTTGAAAATCGTTTAGTCGCTGTCAAGGCCTTACAGCATCTTGGCGACGAGGATGCTATCGAACCGTTTATTGAAGCCTTGGGGGATGAGAATGCCATGGTGCAGAAAATTGCTGTCACCGCTCTCTGGGAATTTGCCAATCCCGTAGCCATTCCTTCCCTGATTGAATGTCTACGCTCTCCCAATGAAGAAGTTCGAGAAGAATCTCTGTCTGCTCTTAAAGAGCTAGTGTCAACCAACGACTTAATGAGACTTTTAGACGCATTGCAACAAGATGACATCAACCTGCAAGCTAATGTCCTTATTCTTCTGCGTAAAATTCATGATGCCCAGGCATTGCCATTCATCATGCCGTTCTTTGAGTCCCCCCATGCCGAGTTAAGAGTCGCCGCTATCACTACTCTGCGGTACCTCAATCAAGTTGTGCGCTGTGAACCCGCTCTAGCCTTAGCTCAAGATCCCGTTGATAGTGTCCGCCGCTCGGCAGCCCTTACCCTGGGACACCTTAGTGATTCCGCAGTCGTGCCGACCCTTTGCCAGCTCCTCACTCAAGATTCAGATTGGCAGGTTCGCCGCAATGCAGCCCAGTCTCTTGAACTGATTGCTAGCCCCATGGCAGTTGATGCTTTAGTCAGCGCCCTCGAAGACTCAGAATGGCAGGTTCGCAAGTTCGCAGCCCGCGTCCTTCAGAAAAACCCCAATACAAAAGCATTACCAGCTTTAATTAAAGCGCTTTCTGATGAATACTCGGATGTGCGTCGGGATGCAGCCACCGCCCTTGGTTATTTAAGAGACTCCAGTGCTTTATCCGCACTCCAGCAAACCCTCGACGACCCAGACATGGACGTGAGAATCTTCTCGCAGCGCGCGATTAATAAAATTCAGGAATTTTTGTCTAAAACCTCTCATGTTTAACCATTCATCTCCATTGTATCCTGCCAAACCTTCTCCCCAGACCCCATCTCAAAATGACAACTTTCATACGCAAAATCGCAAGATAGAAGTCATCGCCTTACTCAAAAAAATTGAGGAAAGTAATTTACAAAAGGACCTTGTGAGTCTGGGAATGATTCGTAACCTCCAGGTCGTTGATGATTACATTTATCTTCGCCTTTATATTGGAACACATCAGCACCATCTACAAGCTAAGATTCAAGACAGCTTGTCTCAATTATCTTGGTGTAAAAAAGTGTACGTTCAGCTTTGTACTATTCCAGGTGTGCGTACCACCTTAGCCGTATCTAGTGGTAAGGGAGGTGTTGGGAAGTCCACCACAGCCGTCAATCTTGCTGCGGCATTAACAAAAACGGGTGCAAAAGTAGGGTTACTCGATGCTGACATTTATGGACCTAATGTGCCTCAAATGTTGGGCTTGGGGGAGTCAACAGTGCGAGTAAAAGAGACATCTACTGGACAACGTTTTGTCCCCCTAGAAGCTCATGGAATTAAACTAATGTCCGTCGGATTATTGGCTCAGAAAGATCATCCATTGGCATGGCGTGGTCCAGTCATGCACAAGATCTTGACTCAATTTATTCATGAAGTCGAGTGGGGGGCATTGGATTACCTGTTGATTGACTTACCTCCGGGAACAGGGGATGCTCAAATCACGATTGTGCAGGAAAGCCCCATCTGTGGAGTCGTGATGGTGACCACCCCTCAGCAAGTCGCTGTATCTGATGTGCGTCGTAGCGTCTCAATGTTTCGAAAAGTTGGTGTCCCTGTCTTAGGAATCATAGAAAATATGAGCTATCTTTTGTGTGGTCATTGCGGTGAATCCACCCCTATTTTTGGGCGTGGCGGTGGACAGCAAATTGCGACGGAATTGCAAGTTCCCTTGTGGGGAGAGGTTCCCATCGATCCCGATATTTGTGAGTCGGGAGATAGGGGAAAACCGCTGCCGCTGAAAAGGCCCCATGCTCCCTTAAGTCAAATCTTTGAGCAAATTTCCGTCGGATTAAATCAAACTTTTGGATTATCGTCAGTCCCAGAGCCAATTTTGCAAATGGCAACTTAAAGGTGTCATAAGGAGTCATTTGTTGTCGCAAATTGGACTCAAAACCGTCAATCAAGCGCAAACAAGGAACTTGGCTATGGATGGTAGAGATTGGCTGATTGCCGTAAACCTGGTTACCATCGCTGGGGTGACCCGGGGCTTCTCCGGCTTTGGGTCAGCAATGATTCTAGCCCCCGGCTTAAGTCTTCTCTTCAATCCCCAACAGGTAGTTGCGACGGTGATTTTATTAGAAATGACGGCGTCTGTTGGTCTTATTCCCACAGCACTTTCAAAAACGAAGTGGAAAAAAGTTTTTCCAATGGTACTTACAGCTCTTGTGATGATTCCCATTGGCTCCTACTTTTTGGTTTTGCTAGATCCAGTCTTAATGCGTCGGATTATTGGTGGTTTAATTCTTATTTTCGTCGTGTTACTGCTTTTTGGTAAGCACATTATTTTCAAGCCACGAATTGTTCTTAGTTTAGGCATTGGAGCATGCAGCGGATTCCTTACGGGATTAACCGGTATGGGAGGACCGCCAGTGGTTCTATACGAGTTCTCAGGGAAGGGAACATCATCGACAAACCGTGCAAATCTAATTAGTTTCTTCGCATTAACTCAATTTTTTGCTTTAATTTCCTATTGGCTTCAAGGAATCCTATCATTCTTGGTGATACAACGATTTTTGATCTTACTTGTACCTTTTTTGTTCAGTTTATTTTTGGGGAATTTTCTATTTAAAAGGGTGAGTGAGCTTATCTTTAAAAAGATAGTCCTAGGAATATTAGTTATCATTGGTTTTGTCGCAATTTCTCTGTAGTCTAATCGCAAAATAATCCCCCAAATAAGAGGTGGCTTTTGTTGAGCAAGATTTCATAAACGGGAAACTACATTAATTTAATTATCTGCTACCTCAATCAAGTCATCAAAAAAATACTACTTCAACCAACAAGCAAACCATAAATATGGCTAATTTTAATACCAGAATAAAACACCTATCTCAAGGCGTCGAACATAAACTTAGACAAGTTTTAGAAGTTAATTTTTTAATTGTTTTGCCCGGTTTTTTGTTATCAGGGCTAATCGCTTGCCTATCGCTGATCGTCTATAGACAATCATTTTTGCATTTTTTAAATCCTTTGCTAATTGCAGCAATTTCAGGAATTATCATTGGTAACACTGTGAGAATTCCCCGGCTATACCAACCCGGAATTAAATTTTCCATGAAGCGGATTTTGCGACTATCCGTCATTTTACTAGGACTTAAGCTTAGTATCTCCGAAGTTTTAACTTTAGGGGGAACTGGTTTAATCATAATTATATTGAGTTCGATAAGTACCTTTTACTTAACATGCTGGCTTGGTCAACGGTTCAGGATTAATCATAAATTGACCCACCTGATTGCTGCGGGTACTTCTATTTGCGGTGCATCAGCAATTATTGCCACTAATGCGGTTATTGATGGTACGGAAGAAGACAACACCTATGCCATTGCCCTAATTACAGGGTTAGGAACGATGGCAATGGTCTTCTATCCAATGATCCCGAATTTACTCCACTTAAGTCCCCAAGTTTTTGGATTATGGTGTGGTGCGTCTATTCATGAAGTTGCTCAGGTTGTTGCAGCTGCATTTCAACATAGTGCAGTTAGCGGAGAGTTGGCAACGATTTCCAAGCTATCACGAGTCTTATTGATCATTCCCGTTATTACTTTACTGGGATATCAGCAAAGAAAGACGAGATTTGGTGTAGATGGATTACTGTCTTCTGTCCCTTGGTTTGTCTTAGCTTTTATGTTAATGATTGTTGTTAACAATTTAAGTTTAATTCCTGGCACATTTAAATCCTCAATCTTAAGTTGGAATGAGCTTTTACTATGCGTGTCAATGGCAGCAATGGGATTAGAAACTAAGTTTAAAAAGCTAAGTCGAATTGGGCTTACACCACTTTTCCTTGCAATTAGCTCATGGTTATTTCTCTCATTTATTAGCTTAAGTTTAATTCGGTTTGCTGCATTTTAATAGTTGGCTGTGATTTTTGTCGTCTTTTTTTAGGTGTAGATAAGGAATAAGGTCTTAATTCAAACATCAGGATATTTAATCAATCGATAAATCTTTTAGATGGTTTTTTTGGCTCAAGGTAATATTGTGGAAAATCAAATCAAGTGCAGAGTAAGCTATGCATGGGGCTTATTTTAACTAAAATTAGATGGTTTTAAAAAATAGCTCGATGTAAACCAGATATTTTCATTGTTGTTTAGTGTGTTTTTATGGAAAAAGTCCTGAGAAAATATCAACTTTGTGTATTTCAAGATACTGTTTTTCACCTAATAACCCTCTATATTAAGGGTGTGCACAACAAAAATATTCTAATCGTCTATAGTTGGTCATTTTGCAGCATTGATTAAGTTTTGTGTTTGTACATACCAGGGAAGTCTACTAATTTTTGTCGGCTCAATCTCCGCTTAAGCTAGTCCTTTTTCTCTATTTTCATGCTTTTTGTATCGAAATAGCTCAATGTCTTATGGAGGTTCCAGTTTTTGCAAAATCTGATTCCAACCACTGTTTTGACCGGGTATCTGGGAGCTGGTAAAACGACCCTTCTTAACTATATTTTGACGGCCCAGCATGGCAAGCGAATTGCCGTGATCGTCAATGAATTTGGGGAGATTGGCATTGATAATCAATTGATTATTGATGCTGACGAAGAAATTTTTGAGATGAATAATGGCTGTATCTGCTGCACGGTACGGAGTGACTTAATCCGTATTGTCAGTAATTTGATGGAGCGCTTTGAAACGTTTGACTGTTTGATGATTGAAACGACTGGGTTAGCTGACCCGGCCCCGGTTATTCAATCCTTTTTCGTTGACGAGGTGATGCGCTCTCGCTTGTTACTGGATGCGATTGTCACTGTCGTTGATGCCAAATACATCTGGGATCATTGGGACAGCAGCGAAGCTCAAGAGCAAATTGCTTTTGCTGACGTTATTTTGCTCAACAAAATTGACTTAGTTTCACCATCCATTTTGGAATCACTAATGCAGCGTATTCGGGGAATGAATGCGATCGCCAAAATTCACCAAACGCAGCACTGTCAAATTCCTCTGGAAACAGTGCTGGAAGTCCAAGCTTTTGACCTTAAGAATGCCCTTAGCCTTGATCCTGAATTTCTTGACGAAACTGCCCACGATCACGACGAAAGCGTTACATCAATCGCTATCCAGACATCTGGCGTCGTCAACGGCGATCAATTTAACCGCTGGCTGTATCAATTGGTACAGGCCCGTGGGCCGGATCTCTTCCGCATGAAGGGCATTCTCGATATGGATCACGAAGATCGTCGATTCGTCTTTCAAGGAGTTCATATGACTCTTGATGGGCGCCCCGGACGCCCTTGGCAGACGGGGGAAATCCGCAGAAACGAACTGGTCTTTATCGGTCGCGATTTAGACGAAGCGTCAATGCGACAGGGTTTCAGCGAATGCTTGATGTAATCCCAAACCTAATCCACAACGCAACTGCCATGAAACAATCCGAAGCCTTAACAATCAGCATTGGCGTACTTGGCGGCGTCGATGTGTTCTTGACCGCCACCGTCATTCCAGTGCCAGTATGGGTCACTTTTACCGCCTGGGCCTCCTTTTTTATTGTGGGAGGTAGTGTACGGGGCTTTATCAAGTCCATTTCCTGCAACATGACGGGCATTATTATTGCTGCCCTGTCGTTATGGGCAATTGACCTGATCGGGCCAAGTCCTTTAGTGGCCGCCATTTGTGTCGGCATTGGCAGTGCCGCCATGGTGCAGGCCTCCAAATTGCCCTTTACCCACGGCATTACCCCGGCCATTGTGTGGGGCTTTTCTCAAACAGTAGGGACAGTGGCTGTCACCGGGTTATCAGTCACGGCGGCCCCGCCGAATAACCCAGTTTTGATTGCGATCGCCGCGATGATTCTCGGTAACATTTTTGGCTATCTTTCCGAAGCCTGGGGCAAAGCCATGACCACAGCCCCTGCGATGGCGGGCAAATAACCGGGCAATCGTCACGGTTAAGTCAATCTTTGACACCCTAACCCGTCAATTTTCTATCCTCCTTCAGCCTGATTAAGAAATTACAACGTCTATGAAACTACAACACAACCTAGGTGGTCTAGAAGGTCTAGACCCCATTAATACCGAAACGCAGGTTTTTGTGGAACCCTGGGAACAGCGCATTTTCGGCATCCACACCGCCATGATGGCCTTGAGTAATCATTTGGAGGATTCCCTACCCAACTATGCCATTGGGGAGGTGCCCACTGCCTTCCAGAGTTTTTGGACCTGGGGACATTTACGGATGGGAGCTGAAGCCATGCATCCCTTTGAATATTTTCGCCTGCGCTATTACGAAAAATGGCTGGGGGGCATTTCTGGCTTTTTTGTATCGGAAGGTTACATTACCCAAGCAGAACTCGATGCTCGTACTGCAAGCTTCTTAGGAGATAGTGAACAGGCCGCAACACCTTTACCCCAGGGGGGAGATCCGGCGATCGATGCCCAAGTCTTGAAATATCTACAGGAGGGCGATTCCCCAATGCGTCCTTTACCTGCGCCACCAAACTTTAATGTTGGTGAGCAGGTACGGGTTAAAAATGTCTCCCCGGCCGCCCACAGTCGCCTTCCCGGTCACCTCAAGGGCCATGTGGCTGAGGTCGTGCGGGTTTATGAAGGCGCCTTTACCTATTTTTTCCCCACTGAAGATGGGATTGGTGTGCCGATGCCCGTGTACAGTCTGGCTTTTAAACCCGAAGAAATCTGGCCAGAATCGTTGACAGAGCCTAATTCGCTCTATTACAACGACATTTTTGAAGTGTATTTAGACGCCGTTTAGAGGAAGACCCAATGCCTAGTAACTATCCAGGATTTGCATACGGCGCTGACCGTGAAGCCTTGAGTGCTGCCAAGGTTAAAGCGCTAGAGTCGTTGCTGATTGAAAAAAATGTAATTACGGGGGAAACCGTTAATCACATTCTCAGCTACTTTGAAACCCAAATGGGGCCCTTTAATGGCGCCAAATTAGTGGCCCGTGCGTGGGTGGACCCTGATTTTAAAGCCCGACTGTTGGCGGATTGTAACGCAGCCTGTGAGGAAATGGATTTTCCCAAGGGAATGTCCGGGGCTGAAGGAGAACACATGCGCATTGTTGAAAATACGCCCGATGTCCATAACGTCATTGTTTGTACCCTCTGTTCTTGTTACCCGTGGCCCACATTGGGGCTTCCCCCCTACTGGTTCAAAGATCCGACTTTTCGGGCCCGAGTTGTGCGAGAACCCCGTAAGGTTTTAGCTGAGTTTGGGGTCGAGCTTAACGACTCGGTAGAGGTACGGGTCTGGGATAGCAGCGCTCAAATTCGCTGGTGGGTTCTGCCAATGCGTCCCCCGGGAACCGAAGGCATGGGCGAAGCAGACCTCGCCGCGTTACTCACCCCCGAGGCCATGATGGGGGTTGCCACCGTTAAGGTTTGAAATGCCAAAGATTGGGAGTCCAAACAGCCTGAACTCCCCCCTTAGAGTTAGTCAGAGACATCAAGTTATGTTTACCAAATTCGAACACTTTGCTGCGACCAGCTTAATGGGGAACCCTCAGGAAGCACCGCCGCGCAAGGATGGACATCTGCATTTTGATCGTGATTGGGAAAAAATGGCGTTTGGCGTTGCGATCGCCCTTTCCAAACAAGGCTATTACGAGTGGGAAGACTTTCGCCAAACCCTGATGGCCACCATCAAAGAGTGGGAAACAACCCATGAACTCAATGACCCTAACTGGGACTATTACCAGTGTTGGTTAACTGCCCTCGAAACACTAATGGTGACGTCTGGTGTGATCACCGCAGGCGAGTTAGACCGGCAACTGGCGCAGCTCTTAAACTGCAAAAATTCTGAACTATAAATTGTTGTGAGCGTAAAACCAATGAAATCGACCCCTTCTTCCCTCCTTCCCCGTTCACTGACCCTAGGTGGACTGGTCAGTCTGGTCAGCCTTATTTTCGCGTTCCCTGTCTTGGCACACCATCCGTTTGGCGGCGATGCCCCTACCAATGCCCTTCAGGCCTTCCTCTCGGGGGTTGGACATCCCGTGATTGGGCTTGATCACTTAGCCTTTGTGATCGCCGCTGGCTTACTGGCCGCTATATTCAACCGTGGCTTATTCATCCCCGTGGCCTTCGTCATGACCTCGTTATTGGGGACACTCATGCATCTGGCAAATATTAATTTACCGGCTCCAGAAATGGTGATCTCTGCATCGGTGATAGTATTCGGTTTAGTCCTGGCGATGAAAAATTCACTGCCATCTGGAATCGTCATTGCCCTTGCAGCAATCGCGGGGCTTTTTCACGGTTATGCCTATGGAGAAGCCATTGTGGGGGCAGGGATGTCATCCTTGCTAGCCTATCTCATCGGCTTTTCTGCCATTCAAATGGCGATCGCCGTTGGTTGTTATTTAATGGCTAAGAAAGTTGGGGCGACTTGTGATGTCAAACCGTTAAAACTCCGTTTTGCTGGGTTTATTCTTGCTGGCATCGGTGTAGCCCTCACTGCCACAGCATTCGGATGATTTGATTTATCCCCATACAACTTGACTTGGGTTAGTTAAAAGGTATTAAGTGGCATCCTGCAACAAGACTTCTCATTCCTTAAGACCTGTTTGGATACGACGAGTGACGGTCGCGGGACTGATGCCGATCGCCTTAACCACAACCTCGCGGGGGAGTCGCTCCAAATACACAGAGTGAATGGCGGCCTGAGTTTTGGGTTCTAGTTGCCGAATTGCACCTTGCAATGCCATGGCTTCTTCTGTTTGCAGTTGCTTAATAGCTATTTACACACCGACGTTGTATTTAACCTACATCAATCTCTTTATCTTCAATTTGCGGTTATTGATTGTGCTGAAGCCACGACTAATGTCAGTGTGTCCTGCCGGGCTGTGGTCTCCTCCCCTTACCCCCCTGGCTCGGCGATCGCCGCAAAATAGGTTTTAGATTTATCAGGATCGGGAATCATGGTTTTGTCCCCTTCTTGCCAACCCACCGGACAAACTTCATTGGGATGGGACTGGACGTGGCGAATGGCTTTTAGTACCCGTAAGGTTTCATCCACGCTGCGACCAAAGGAGAAGTTATTCACCGTGGCATATTGAACAATCCCATCGGGATCAATAATGAATAACCCCCGTAGGGCGATACCCGCTTCAGGATCGAGGACGTTGTAGGCCTGGCTAATTTCCTTTTTGAGATCGGAAACAAGGGGGTAATTAATCTCCCCAATGCCGCCCAATTTTCGTTCTGTTTGAATCCAGGCTAAGTGGGAAAACTCACTGTCTACCGAAACCCCTAAAATTTCTGCGTCCAAAGCAGCAAACTCGTCATGGCGATCGCTAAAGGCAATGATTTCTGTGGGGCAGACAAAGGTGAAATCCAGGGGATAGAAGAAAAGAACAACGTATTTACCGAGATAACTACTCAGTTTTAGGGTTTGGAAGTTTTGCTCAACGATGGCCGTTGCTGTGAAGTCCGGCGCTAGTTGACCAACCCGCAATGTATCCGTCATCGTCGTTGCCCCAAAGCCTTTTGTAATTTGCTGGGCTAATTATAGCCTGATGTCGAAATCAAGATAGGGTGAAAGTCTCGTTTTGACCTTGGCTGTTCTCTATGGATCAACGTCTTGGGCCAGGCCTCGGTATAATGCCGCTCAAGTCACTGCAATTAATCCTATCTTCAAACAACGAAGGGCGATGGAACTATTAACCTTGGCGATCGGTGGCGTAGTGGGTTTTGGCATCGGGGCGATCGAGCGATTTCGTCTCAATCGACGTATTCGGACGTTGTTGACCTCCTTACCGGACACAAAGGATGTTACCCTCTCCTTGGCATCCCTGGTACGCCGTGAAATTACCTATCTACGTGAACAGTGCGACGCCTACCAGGTTGAGGTGGACTATTGGCAAGGGGTGATGGACCTATCCCCCTTGGGGTATTTGTTGATTGATGGTGATAACCATTTGGAGTGGTGTAATGCCGCGGCCCAATCTCTTTTACAAATTCGGGGCTGGCAAACGGGGGAACGGCGGCTTTTCCTCGAATTTATTCGCTCCTATGAATTGGATCAACTGATTGAATTGACCCGTCAGAGCCAGTCTCCCCAACATCAGGAGTGGTCGTTTTTTCCCCCACTCAAAGCGGTGAATAATACCGTTAACCCCCTAATTCCCGAATCGATTTTTCTGAGGGGTTACGGGTATCCGCTGGCAATGGGGCGGGTGGCGATTTTTGTAGAAAATCAACAAATGTTAGCCGAGTTACGTCAAGGGCGAGATCAGGCATTTTCCGATTTAGCCCATGAATTACGTACCCCTTTAACGGCGATCGCCTTAATTGCCGAACGGCTACAGTCCCGTTTACCTTCGGGGGAGCAAAGCTGGGTTGACCGCCAGTTAAAGGAAGTCAAACGCCTGCAAAATTTAGTGGAAAGTTGGCTCTATTTGACCCAGATCACCGCCAATCCCAACCTGTATTTAGAGTCCGAACCCCTCGATTTACGGCGCCTATTGACCATTACCTGGGAACGTTTACTGCCCATCGCCGTTGAAAAGGACGTGCAATTAGCCTATCAAGGGCCAGACACTTTACGGTTGGAAGGGGATGGCGATCGCCTGATGCAGGTGTTGATGAACTTATTGGATAATGCCCTGAAATATAGTCCTCCCGGCAGCACAATTCAGGTGCGGGGGGCTGACCTAGATAATCATATTCACCTCACTATCCATGATCACGGCCAAGGCTTTAACCCCAAAGATCTTCCCTACATTTTTGAACGGCTCTATCGAGGGGATAGCTCCCGGGCCCGCCTCGATGCCGATCGCCAACGTCAGGGGAGTGGCTTAGGGTTGGCGATCGCCAAGGAGATTGTGACGGCCCACGGCGGCAACTTGAGTGCCCACAACGATCCAGAACAGGGGGGGGCGACCTTTGTGTTGGAAATGCCTAGGGGCGATCAACGACCAGCGG
>JAYKHU010000003.1:0-2897 GCA_035285105.1 Synechocystis sp. | reverse complement strand
CGGCGATCGGATCATAGAGGTCGGCAGCAACCCCCAAGCCCCGTAGTAAACTTTCTTCGGGTTGGTTAATGGTGCGACCTTGCCACAGTAATGGCTCAGATTCCGCTGACCAAATGGCTTCAGCCGGCACCCAAAATTGATCATCGTCCAATGCTTGCAACCCATAGGCTAGTCGCCAAGTAACGTCGGGTTTGACAGGGGGTAATAATTTCAACGCCCCCCGAAATTGCCGTTGGGCTAGGGCTTGATTTTCCCGCTGGGCAAGGTAAGCTTGCACCGGCAAACACCAATGGTCTAACACCGTACTGAGCCGTTGCATGGCTTTGCCTGAGCCGCAGGGTTGGGCATCGGCTTTGGTTAACCCCGTTAACCAGGTTTGAAGCCACGGCTCTTTATGGCTCGGCAAGGATGGACTGGTATGAGTGATTTGTGCCTGTACAAGCTGTTGCAGGAGATCTAATACTAACGTCTGGGGCGGATTGACCGTTTCGGGTAGGGGAACCGCCAAACAGCAAGGAGGAACGGCTTGGGTGAACTGGGCCAGACGGGTTTGATCCTGGGTACTGTCCAATAAGGGCAACCACACTGCTTCATAACCGATCGCCGTTTCCCGTAACCCCGGCAAAAATTTCCCCCGCACCACCAAATCCAAACACCATCGATAAAGGTGGGCATAAAAATAAAATTCCTGCCCCACCGTCCCCGGTAACGTCCCCCCCAAGGGAATGGACTGCAACAAGGTCACCGTTTGGAGGGGGGTTAAGCCAACGCCCGGAACCTGCCAGGGATGAAGGTTTACCTGCTCCGTTGCCTGATCGGCAAGGTTTTGCCCCGTCACCAAGGGTGCCAGGATGTCATTGATCTCCCCACTGGGTAATGTCAGGAGTTGGGACTGAATATCAGCATTTTTTAGCGCCGGTAATGCCAGGGGCAGGGTTTGGAAGAAGTCCCACAGGCGATCGTCCACCAACGCAAACGGGTGGTCAGGGGTTTCAACTTTTGGGGTACGACTCCCCCAACTATCCGCCCAGAGAAACAGATTTCCCGAGCCATGGGGGGATGAAATTTGCCAGTTGCCGTGTAAAGTCGCCAAAGGATTAAACGGTTTGAGGTTGGGGCTGGGGTTGGAATTGGAAGAGGGAGTAGACCACGTTACGGCGGATGTCGATCATCATTTCTAGGAACATTTCATACCCCTCTTGTTTGTATTCAATTAACGGATCTTTTTTACCGTAACCCCGCAGACCAATGGATTCCCGCAGTGCTTCCATAGATTGCAAATGCTCCCGCCAGAGGTTATCAATTTGCTGCAAAATGAAGAACCGTTCCGCTTCCCGCATTAACCCAGGACGAACGGTATCCACCTGTTTTTCCTTGATGTCGTAGGCCTTGCGGACTTCTTCGTGGAAAAAGGTTTTCATTTCCCAAACGGTCATATCCCCCAAATCTTCAACGGTGAGATCTTCTAATAAATAAACAAACTGCTTAGCTTTGTCGAGCATATTTTCCACGTCCCATTCCTCCGGCGGCAACTCTGGATTGACGTAGGCATCGACAATTTCATCCATGGTTTTTTCGGCGTAAACCAAGACTTGTTCTTTCAGGTCTAACCCTTCCAACACCCGTCGCCGTTCCGCATAGATGGCCTTCCGTTGGTTGTTCATTACCTCGTCATACTCAAACACCTGTTTACGGATGTCGTAGTAGTAGGTTTCCACCTTCTTCTGCGCCCCTTCCAGGGAACGGGTCAACATCCCCGACTCGATGGGCATATCTTCTTCCACCCGGAAGGCATTCATTAGCCCCGCCACCCGATCGCCGCCGAAAATACGGAGCAGGTTATCTTCCAAACTGAGGAAAAAGCGAGTAGACCCCGGATCGCCCTGCCGACCGGCCCGCCCCCGTAACTGGTTATCCACCCGGCGGGATTCATGGCGTTCCGTCCCGATAACATGTAACCCCCCCAGTTGGATCACTTCTTCGTGTTCCGCATCGGTGAGCACTTCATATTCCTTGCGGATGCGGTTGTAGATTTCCCGCAGTTTTAAAATTACCGGATCATCGGTGGGGCCTTTCTCCGAGGCGATCGCCAATTTATCCTCCGCTTCCAGTTCTGTGAGACTTTGCAGCCCGTATTGATCCACCGCAAACTTCACCGCCTGCTTGAGCATTGCTTCGGTTTCGTCGGTGATGGTGGTGGGGTAGATATCTGGGGACACCTGCCAGGTTTTCACTTTCTTCTGCCCGTTGTTATTGCCGAAGCCCCGGGGTTTCTCCCGGCCACTGGTCCACCCCGTTGTGCCCATCAACTCATCATCTTCCGGGCGCACAATTTGGGGCATTAAATATTCCCGCACCTTTAACCGCGCCATATAATCGGCGTTCCCTCCCAAAATAATGTCCGTACCGCGACCGGCCATGTTAGTGGCGATCGTCACCGCCCCTTTTCGCCCTGCCTGGGCCACAATTTCCGACTCCCGTTCCACATTTTCCGGGCGGGCGTTTAATAACTGATGGGGAATGCTGCTTTCCTGCAATAACCGGGAAATCACCTCAGATTTTTCCACACTGGTGGTTCCCACGAGAATGGGACGCCCCTGTTGGTGTAACTCTTCACATTCCCGGGCCACTGCTTTCCATTTCGCCAGTTCATTTTTGTACACCACATCCGACCAATCCTGCCGACTAGAGGGGCGATTAGTGGGGGTAATGGTGACTTGTAGGTTATAAACTTTCTCCAGTTCTGTTTCTTCGGTTTTGGCTGTCCCGGTCATCCCCGATAACTTGGGATAGAGCAGGAAGAAATTTTGGTAGGTAATGGTTGCTAACGTCTGGCTTTCCTTCTGAATTTCCACCCGTTCCTTGGCTTCGATCGCCTGGTGGAGACCATCACTCCA
>JAYKHU010000002.1:0-10876 GCA_035285105.1 Synechocystis sp. | reverse complement strand
CCCGGCGATCGGGTGTTATTAAAACCGAACCTGTTAACCGGTAGTCGTCCCGGCCAGGAATGTATCACCCGCCCAGAAGTAGTGGCCTGTGTGGCAGCAATGGTGAAAGCGGTGGGCGGCAAACCCTATATGGGGGACAGTCCCGCCTTTGGGACGGCTAGGGGTGTGGCCGAAAATAATGGCTATTTGCCGTTACTGAAAGCATTGGACATTCCCATTGTGGAATTCCGGGGTGGGCGATACGAATCGACCAGTGAGAACTTCAATCATTTGCGCCTTTCTAAGGAAGCGATGGACGCCGATGTGGTGATTAACTTGCCTAAATTAAAATCCCATTCCCAACTCACCATGACCCTGGGGGTAAAAAATCTCTTTGGGTGTGTACCGGGGAAAATGAAAGCTTGGTGGCACATGGAAGCGGGGAAAGATGCCGATCGCTTTGGGGAAATGTTAGTGGAAACCGCTAAGGCGATCGCCCCGGATTTGACCATTTTGGACGGCATTGTGGGGCAAGAAGGCAACGGTCCCATGAACGGCACCCCCAAAGAAGCGGGTTTGCTAGCAGCGTCCAGTGATGTCTTTGCCTTGGATTGGGTAGTGGCCGATATCCTACAAGTGGATCCTGACACCATTCCCACCCTCCGGGCCCAAGGCCGTTTAGGATTAAACCCAACCATCGAAACCCTTAATTTTCCTTTGGCTCAGCCCCGGGATCTCTTGGTGGAAAATTGGAAACTCCCCGACGCCCTCCTGCCCATTGACTTTGGTTTACCCCGGGTGTTGCGTTCCACCTTTAAACATTTCTACATTCGCTTTGTCAAAGAACCCCTACACTTGTACGCCACAAAGTCCTGACTTGGGGATTTCGTCAAATTGATTACATACTTACCCTCAAGGTTAGCCTTAACCTAAAGATAAGACATAAAGTCAATATCACCCTCCGATTGCTAGATGGGGATGGCTGTGGCTATCCCTCTCTCTTTGTATAAGTTTTTTAGCACTTCTCTTTTTTCTTCCCCTAACAAGGCCCCAGCGTCGAACTGTTCAATCCCTTTCAGGTAACGGGACAAAGACGTCATAGGGCCAGGTTCGGTGTTGGAGGAAATTTTGACCCATTGTTACGGTGGGCAGGATCGTCTTCAGGGCAGAAACCCATCAATTCCTGCCGCTTAAATGGCATCCCTTGAAGATTCTCTGGCATAAAAAAGACGAACAAAATTGGCCGTGCCCATTAACATAATGGAAATCTAAACGGTAATAGCCATTGAGATGAGATTCCCATAGAAGCTGCTTTTAGCTTGTTAACCATCAATACTTTGTTAATTTTTGGCAAAATGAATCCAGAATAATGCTACTTTGGCTATTGGATATTTAAGAAGCTGAACTAGTAAATACGCTATGGAACAATTCATGGACTAGTTTTGCGAAACAATCAAATTACCCTTGGGGTTTTTATGAAAAAGTACATCGCTGAGTTTCTCGGCACTTTCTGGCTCGTTCTTGGAGGGTGTGGCAGTGCTGTTTTTGCTGCCGTTATTGGGATGCCCGGGGGAACCGATAGTAATCCCCTCGGTTTAGGTTACCTGGGGGTCGCTCTTGCCTTCGGTTTGACAGTGTTTACGGGCGCTTACACCTTTGGGCAATTTTCCGGTGGTCACTTTAACCCCGCCGTTTCCTTTGGTTTATGGATGGGGAAACGTTTCCCCGGTTCCGATTTAGCCCCCTATATTGGTGCTCAAGTAGCTGGGGCGATCGTGGCAGCTTTGGTGATTTTGATTATTGCCCAGGGTAATCCTGACTTTGCTTTAACGCCTGACATGTCAAATCCTTTGGCAACTAATGGTTTCGGTGCCCATTCTCCCCAAGGTTATGGATTTTTGGCGGCACTGCTAATTGAATTCATCCTGACCTTTATGTTCTTAATCATTATTTTGGGTGTCACCGATAAAAGAGCAACTCCTGGCTTTGGCCCCGCCGCCATTGGTTTAGCCTTAACGTTAATTCACTTAATTAGCATTCCCATCACCAATACTTCCGTAAATCCAGCCCGCAGCACTGGGGTTGCTCTATTTTGTGGCAATCCTGCCTTGATTGGTCAACTCTGGTTATTCTGGGTGGCCCCCATCGCCGGTGCGTTAGCGGCAGGATTTGTTTACCACAACTTTCTGGAAGACCTGAGCCGTCCGGAAGTCGCACCGGAGGTCGAAGTTTAATTTTTCTAGCCGTTTTCGGAGACTAAACGACAACGATAGCGGTTACGTTAAGCTTGATTAAACATCACTCCCCAAGTCCCTGTTAGTCTCAGGTAAGGCTTTGGGGAGATTTTTTCGTTCTCTGTTATGGTGGGCGTTAGCGGTCAGTAAGGGGTTTATCCCTCTCGTTTCCTCCTGGGGCGTCACACCTTTTTTGACTGCCAATCTGCAACAAAGCTTTATAAAGCCTTGATTAAAATACCCGAACGGTCTATATCATCGTTAAGTAAGGTTTGCTCTTCTGTGGCAATTAAGATTAAGTATTAGTTGTTCAGCAATGGTCAAGGATTATTGATCTCGTCCTACGCATCACCAGGATATGCCTTCAACCCTGCCTCCATAGAATTTTCCATCGCCTAACCTTGTTTCGACTGTCCACCCAACGTCCTTTTCTGCCTCAGCCCCTCGCCTAAGTTCCCTATGTCCAAACTTGTCATCGTTGAATCTCCGACAAAAGCCCGTACCATTCGCAATTACCTCCCCCAGGATTACCGAGTGGAAGCATCCATGGGCCATGTGCGTGATTTACCGGCTTCCGCCGAAGAAATTCCGGCGGCTTACAAGGATAAAACCTGGGCTAATTTAGGGGTAAACGTGGAGGATCAGTTTAGTCCCCTCTATGTCATCCCCAAGACGAAGAAAAAAATTGTTAAGGAGTTGCAATCTGCCCTCAAGCAAGCGGACGAAGTGATTCTGGCAACGGACGAAGACCGGGAAGGGGAAAGTATCAGTTGGCATTTGTTGCAGTTACTCAAGCCCAATGTTCCCATTAAACGGATGGTGTTCCATGAAATCACCCAGGACGCAATCCGCCATGCGTTGGGTAATTGCCGTGATATTAATGAAAATTTAGTTCATGCCCAGGAAACTCGCCGTATTTTAGACCGTTTAGTGGGCTATACGTTATCACCCTTACTCTGGAAAAAAATTGCCTGGGGTCTCTCAGCGGGACGGGTGCAATCGGTGGCGGTGCGGTTATTGGTGCAGCGGGAACGGGCCCGGCGGGCGTTTAAGGAAGCGGGCTATTGGGATTTGAAGGCCCAGTTGGAACAGGCGCAAAGTCCTTTTGAAGCCAAGTTAATTACCCTGGCCGGAACAAAATTGGCTATGGGGGCAGATTTTGATCCCAATACAGGAGAGTTGTTTCCCAACAAACGGGTGGTGGTATTAAATGAAGCCCAGGCGATCGCCCTAAAGGATCGCTTAACCGGTAAATCTTGGGAAGTGATTAACACCGAGGAAAAACCCAGCACCCGCCGTCCTGCTCCCCCGTTTACGACCTCTACCCTGCAACAGGAATCCAACCGTAAACTGGGTATTTCCGCCCGGGATACCATGCGGGTGGCCCAAAAACTCTATGAAGAGGGTTACATCACCTACATGCGGACGGATTCGGTGCATTTGTCGGAGCAGGCCATTAGTGCGGCCCGCAGTTGTGTCAACCAAATGTATGGCGCGGAATACCTCAGCCCCAAACCGAAGCAATACACCACCAAAAGTAAAGGGGCCCAAGAAGCCCACGAAGCGATTCGTCCTGCGGGGACGGAATTTCGTCTGCCTAACCAAACGGGGCTAAAGGACCGGGAATTGGCCCTCTATGATTTGATTTGGAAACGGACGGTGGCCTGTCAGATGGCCGATGCCAAAATCACCCAACTGAGTGTGTTACTCAAGGTGGAAGACGCCGAATTTCGGGCGGGGGGTAAACGCATCGACTTTCCCGGCTATTTCCGCGCCTACGTGGAAGGGTCCGATGATCCCGATGCGGCCTTGGAAAACCAAGAGGTCATTCTCCCCCCCCTGACCGTTGGCGATCGCCCGGATTGTAAAGACATTGAGGCGATCGGCCATGAAACCCAGCCCCCGGCCCGCTATACGGAAGCATCCTTGGTTAAAACCCTAGAAAGTGAAGGGGTGGGGCGTCCCAGTACCTACGCCAGCATTATTGGCACCATCATTGACCGGGGCTATGTGCAAATGCGGAGCAAGGCCCTCGTGCCCACGTTTACGGCCTTTGCTGTGGTCAGTTTGCTGGAATCCCACTTCCCCGACTTAGTGGATACGGGCTTTACCTCCCGCATGGAGCAAAAACTAGATGAAATCGCCACGGGGGAAACCCAATGGCTCCCTTACCTACAGAGCTTTTACCTGGGGGAATCGGGCTTAGAAAATCAGGTGAAAGTGCGTCAAGACCAAATCGATCCGGCGATCGCCAAGGCCATTAATCTGGAAAATTTAGACGCCAAGGTCAAAATCGGCAAATTTGGCCCCTATATTGAAATTCCCCAGGGGGAAGAGGTGGTTACCGCGTCCATTCCCCAGGATTTAACCCCCGCCGATCTCAGTCCCCAGCAGGTAGCTACCCTACTCAAACAAAAAACGGAAGGCCCAGAAAAAGTTGGCATCCATCCCGAAACCGGTGAGCCGATCTATCAACTAATTGGTGCCTATGGCCCCTATGTGCAACTGGGAGAGGCAACGGAGGAAAATAAAAAGCCGAAACGCACCTCCTTACCCAAAGGCGTTAAACCGGAAGACGTCACCCTAGAGATGGCCGTTGGTCTGTTATCCTTACCCCGCACCCTGGGAGAACATCCTGAAAGCGGCAAAAAAGTAAAAGCCAGCTTAGGGCGGTTCGGCCCCTATGTTGTCCATGATCAAGGCAAAGACGGCAAAGATTATCGGTCAATCAAAGGGGAAGACGATGTTCTTACCATCACCCTAGATCGGGCCTTAGAACTCCTGGCCGAACCGAAAAAGGGACGGGGACGGGGCAGCAAAACCCCCTTGAAAGAATTGGGGCTACATCCCGACGATCAAGAACCGGTCAATGTCTTTAACGGCCCCTACGGGACCTATATCAAGCATGGCAAAGTTAATGCGGGGCTACCGGAAGGGGAAACGGTGGAAACCATTACCCTTGATAAGGCCTTGCCCCTGTTAGCGGAAAAAGCGGCAACGAAGAAGACGACCCGCAAAAAATCCACCGCCACTGCCACCACCAAAAAGACCGCCGCGAAAAAGACTACGACGTCCAAAAGAAGCACCACCAAGAAAACAACCACCTCTAAAAAAGCCACTTCCTAGGGGGTCTTTCATAAACTGGCACGATCACGGGGTGGGGCGAGACTCCCCCCAATACCCGATTAATTTATAAATCAACTTAGCGGTAGTAAATTCGGAAACCACCGACTCCCCGAGGGGGGCAAGCTCCATCACGTCGCAGCCAATCACCTGTTTGGTTTGAAACACCCGTCGCAAAAATGTCAACCCTTCATACCAGCCCAAGCCCCCCGGTTCCGGCGTGCCGACCCCCGGCATAAACCCCGGATCAAATCCATCCATATCAATGGTGATAAAGACTTTTTCCGTTGTAATAGCGGCGATCGCCTGGTCAATCCAGTGGGGGTTATCTGCCATTTCCCTCGCCCAGAAAACTGGGATGGCGTTGGCCTCAATTAATTCCGCTTCCTCTTGGCAAATCGCCCGAATACCAATGGGTAGCGTCGGCAAGCCCAATGCCAATACCCGCCGCATCACACAGGCGTGGTTATGGCGAGAGCCTTCAAATTCGTCCCGCATATCCCCATGGGCATCTATTTGAAGAACGGTAAACGGTTCCGGTTCCACGGCTTGAAAGGCTTGCACTACCCCGGTGGTGATGGCATGTTCTCCCCCGATCGCCACCACAAATTTACCGTCCTTTAATAAAGGCAGAATGCCATTGCTGACTTGATCCAGCATCTCCTCGGCGGTCAGATCCGGTTTAACGCGGGTATCCGCTAAGGGGGCCACCGTGTAAATGCCTAACCCATGGCAGGGTGATCGGCGTAATTCCTCATCGTAGGCTTCAAGCTGATCCGAGGCTTCTAAAACGGCTTCGGGCCCCTGTTCACAGCCTTTGCGATAGGAGGTTGTCGCTTCGTAGGGAATCGGGACAATGACCACCGCCGCCTTTTCGTAGGGGGTCAGGGCTTCAGACCCCAAAAACTGCTTAACCGGGAGCATCATAGGTATGAATTAATAAATCCCAGGCTATTTTGCCTGATTACGGGGAAACTTTGCTGAAGGGACAGGACACCAACGCCCCCTTGCCCCCCTCAAACGCGGAAAGCCCGGAGTTCATGCCTATCACAAGCATCCCGTATTGCTGCTACCTTCCGGTCCTGACAAGATTTGGGCGTTGTAATCGCATGAGTCCGAGCCATTCCTAAGTTATCACACTTTAGCGGTGGTTTGTCGCGCCGGGCCTAGTCCTCATCCGTATTCATAATTTGGGGTACCCGGAAAAAGTCCCCTTCCGGCTCCGGGGCATTGTCTAGCAACCCTTGGCGATCGCCCCAGACGTCCTGGCTATCTTCCCGGACAATGTTGCTCACCTCGATCGCCCGGGTGGTCGGTGGTACCCCTTCGGTGGGTAACTCATTTAATTGTTCAAAATAATCCAAAATACTACTCAATTGTTGAGCAAACTGGACTTCTTCCTCTGGGGTAATCTCCAAACGGGCCAGATGGGCAATCTTTTGAACTTGACTTTGATCCAACATAGCTCAACCACTAATACGCTGGACAACCAGCTTAACGTTTAAATTTTGGCATCTTTTGGTCCCGAATTGGGGCGCTAGAGTTGGGGGTTTGCTATGAATCAGCGCAAAAATTGTCCTTGCAATCCGTGACTTACGCAGGGCTAGGCTAGTATGATTAGCGCAAACGTCGTGATTGTGAGGGACATCATGCGACAATCCCTAGCCCAATTCTCTCGAAAAGTACTATTACCCCTGGGTCTAAGTGGGTGGATGGTTAGTTGTAGTCCCCTCAATCCCTGGGGATGGGCCCAAGATTATCTCGACATTGCCAAGCTCAACGAAATTTCCAATCAGCGCACCGTTAATCTGCAAGGAATCGTAGTCAATGTGGCTCCTTTTTTAGAAGGGGGCGCTTATCAGATTCAGGACAAAACCGGCAAGGTATGGGTCAAAACTGATGGTGAACTGCCCAAAAAAGGCACTGTTGTGACCATTAAAGGGGAAGTTGCCTACGAAGCCATTTTCATTGGCCCAGAAAAATTAGGGGAATCCTACATTATCGAAATCACTGCCCCCCAACCCCAGGAAACGGCGGCTTCTACAGGAACCCCGTCTGCGGTTCCCAGGGATCAGTCTCCCTCCGCCCCAGGGAACGCAACGGTAACGGAATCTCCCGTCATAGAAGCAGTGGATACAACCACCGAGGCAACAGGCACAACGGCGATCGCCGTCGTCGACAGTCAACCGCCAGAGACACCAGCCTCAGAAGGGAATTCTGTTGAGACTGTGGAAACGGTTGACACCGATACCCCTGATAACGGAGCTGCCGCATTAATGCCCACTACCCCCGATAATCCCCCTCAAGCCACTAATTTATCCGTTACTAATCCCACCGCTGAGCGTCCCATCGTAACGCCCCCTTCGCCCCCCGTTAAACCCCGCCTTAGCGTCGATGATCAATTCTTGCCCCACAAACGCCTCGCCAAATGAGCCTCGCTGGGTGTTGCATTCCCCTCCGGAAGTGGCCCTGGCAATCCTTTATCAAGACAACAAACTGTTATTGCAACTGCGGGACGACATTCCCACCATTCTTTATCCGGGCTGTTGGGCCTGTTTCGGGGGTCATTTGGAATTGGGAGAAAGTCCGTTAGATGCTGTTAAGCGAGAAATTTGGGAGGAAATTGGCTTTCAAATGACCGATCCAGTTTACTTTCGCCCCTACAGCGATCAATTTGCCATTCGCCATGTATTTTTCCATCCCCTCACAGTTCCCTTCTCAAGCCTGAACTTGCAAGAAGGATGGGATTTAGGGTTAATTTCCCGCGCCGACATTGAAAATGGCCAAGCCTATTCCGCCCAAGCCCAAGGCATCAAACCCCTTGGCGATCGGCATCGCACCATTTTGTTAGATTTTTTGGATGCCCAGGGTTAATGGACTCCCAATAGCTGTAATCCCAGGCGGCAGACCTCTGATGATATGCTAGATCGAGTCAGTTTTTATCTCCTTATAAATCCCTTAACTTAACGCTTCATGACTGTTTCGACTTCTGCCCGCCCCATCCGCATCGGCTCGCGCAAAAGCCAATTAGCCCTTGTCCAAACCTATTGGGTGCAGGAGACGTTGCAGCAACATTTCCCCGATCGCCAATTCGACGTGGAAACCATGGAGACCCAGGGGGATAAAATCCTTGATGTGGCCCTAGCCAAAATCGGAGATAAGGGACTATTCACCCAGGAATTGGAAGACGGCATGCTGTCGAAGCGGACAGATTTTGCTGTCCATTCGTTGAAAGATTTACCCACCAACCTGCCCGAAGGCCTTATGCTCGGTTGTGTGACTAAACGGGTGAACCCGGCTGATGCGCTGGTATTAAATATTAAACACCAAGGCAAAACCCTAGCCACCCTCCCCGAAGGCGCGGTGGTGGGCACCTCCTCCCTCCGTCGTTTAGCCCAACTGCGCCATCACTTTCCCCAGTTAACGTTTAAAGATGTGCGGGGCAATGTCAATACCCGCTTAGCCAAGCTGGACAGCAATGAATACGATGCTATTATTTTGGCGGCCGCTGGTTTGGAACGCCTGGATATGGCCGCCCGTATTGATCAGTTGATTCCTGCGGAAATTTCCCTCCATGCGGTGGGACAAGGGGCGCTGGGAATTGAATGTCGGGAAGGAGATGCGGAAATTTTAAGCCTGTTGAAGGTTTTAGAAGATGCCGATAGCCGCGATCGCTGTTTAGCAGAACGGGCCTTTTTGCGACAATTGGAAGGAGGCTGTCAAGTCCCCATCGGCGTTAACACGGTGATTGAAGGGGAAACGTTAACGCTAACAGGAATGGTAGCCAGCCTCGATGGTCAGACATTGATCAAAGACCAACTCAGTGCCCCCCGCAACGAAGCGGAAACGCTTGGACAGGATTTGGCATTACGGTTACGAGACCAAGGGGCCGGAGAAATCCTCGCCGCAATTCTGGCGGAAGTCGGCCGGGGTTAGAAAACATAGCCCAAGCTTTATTCTCATTGAGGTCACCACCGATGGGGTTAGTGTACGCCAATATTGAACTCATCAATCCGAAAAATGCCACATTGAAGCCGATGTCAGTAACTGCGTTGGTGGATACCGGAGCCATCACGCTTTGCATTCCTGACCATGTGGTTCTGCAACTCAACTTAGAAACCCTAGAGCAACGAGAGGTGACCACCGCCGACGGCGCGAAAAGACTGGTGCCCTATGTCGGCCCTGTACAGATTCGGTTCGAGAATCGGAATTGTTTTACCGGAGCCTTGGTTTTAGGGGATGCTGTTTTGTTAGGGGCTGTCCCCTTAGAGGATATGGATCTGGTGATTAACCCCCGTTTGCAGACCCTGACGGTTAATCCAGACAGTCCGAATATCCCGGCAGCCCTTGTGAAATGAGGCATTGGGATGGGGGGAATCGTGACGTCCTTTTGATTTTTGCTAAAATCTGGGCAACTATTTGCACAAATCCGCCATGCTGGGAACGTTCCAACACAGTCAACTCCGCATTGAAGTCGAAGCGTCAGCCGCTGCCCTCCGAGACAGCTTAATTACTATTCCTAAACTGCGCCAGTGGGTGGCACCCTTGCCATTGGATCAGGGATTGCCAGAAACCCTAACACCGGGGTTAACGTTCCACAGTGGCTTGGGGTATTTGCGCGTACAGCATGATGTGGACTATGTGGGGGATAACTGTCTACGTTTATTGCTGAGCCAGAGCATTGATGGGTTCCATGAATGGCAGTGGGGGGATGGTTGGGTACAATCCCGCTTAGAGGGCATTTCTTTATTGCCATTGAATTTGGCCCAAACCGCCAGTTTGCTGAAATTACGCCAATTTGTGACCACGACGGCGATCGCCCCATAATTGTCCAAGCCCCCGCGCCGAAAGCTAAGGGGTTTGCGACTTTCATTTGCTGATATTTTTATTAAAGGTTGTGCAAGAAACAGCAATACAAAAGGGAAAGGCTATCATTTCACTGATAGGCACTATCCTCTTGGTGATAGGGGTTTTAGTGATCTTGGGCAAATCCTTGCCGGCGATCGTCTCTTTGATGGGTAATGGCACCGTCATTGTGGCTTTGATTTTCATCGGGGTTGGCTTGGCCGTAGGTTATTTTTTAGGGGGTCCCGACCCCGATGATCGCAATGCGCTAGCTGTCTCCACGGTTTCTCGACATCCAGGTATTGCCTTGGCCATTGCTAACGTCAATTTTCCGGAGCAAAAACTTTCCCTGGCGGCGATCGCCCTCTACCTGATTCTCAACACAGTCATCACCCTTATTTACCTTAAAAAATTTGAGACAGTTTCTTAATCACTGTTGTTGATTCATCCCATTTTGAAATAATCCATTTCCAACTTGCTCCAGTTCCATTACTTTAGAACAGTCATGTTTAATTCCAGAACGCCAAGTGTATCTCAGATCTTGACCTAATAAATGCTTCCATTTTTCGTAAGCTGTCATCAGTTTAACTTGCGATAATACTTGCGCCCTTGTTTTTGATTTTGCGCCCCCAACGTATTGTCAATCCGCCTTCATTAAGAAGTTTATTGATGCTCTCTTCTAATTCCTCAAGTGA
>JAYKHU010000001.1:0-3795 GCA_035285105.1 Synechocystis sp. | reverse complement strand
CCGAGTTCATTCTCCGTCAGCGCTTTTCGTGAGGGGGATGTGACCATGGGCACAAAATAAATCTGACAGGTTTAGCATTTCCTTTTACACTTTTGACAGGTTGGCAAATACGAATCAAGGAGCGATTACTATGTCAGTCAATACTATTCATCTAGTGGGCCGAGCCGGCCGAGACCCGGAAGTACGATATTTTGAATCCGGAAATGTGGTGTGCAACTTTACCCTGGCCGTTGACCGCCGCACTAGCAAAAAAGATGAACCGCCAGACTGGTTTGATTTGGAAATTTGGGGGAAAACCGCTGAAGTAGCAGCAAATTATGTCAAAAAAGGGAGTCAAATTGGGATTCAAGGCTCCCTCAAATTTGACCATTGGAATGACCGCAATTCCGGTGTTCCCCGGTCTAAACCCGTTGTACGTGTTGATCGCTTAGAGCTATTGGGGTCTAAGCGTGATAGTGCTGAACCGATGAATAATTACCCCGAGGAATTTTAGGGGGTTATGGGGTTGGGCTTTCCGTGGTAGTCCAACTACTCCGCCAGGCTAATTCCGCTTCTGCGCTCAGTTTATTTTGGCTCAGTTGCCGGTATTGCTGGCGGAGCTTTTTAAGATCACCTAAGCTCGCCCGCAGTTGTTTGCGAATCATACTGAGATTGACGTCGCTAAATTCCAAATCCGTCGCCCGGAGATTGATCACAGTTAAACGACTGAGTTCTCCCCGCACAGTGTCGGAAGCGTCGTCCTCATCTTCATTGGCGTCAGCGGTGGGGGGCGGGGGGTCGTCAGGATCAGCCGCCCCCTCTTTGCCGAGGGGTTTATGGGCAGTCTCAATCAAGAGATTAACAATGTGGGGCATTTTTTCCCGATTGGGGACTAATCGCTCATCCTCTGCTTGCAGGGCCATTTCTAGCACCTTGGGGGGGAGATTTTCGGGAATAATTTTTTGGGTTGTTAGGTAGTGATTGAGGCGCATGGATAAATTCACCAGCGATCGCTGTAGGTGTTTTTCAACATGACGATGCCATTGCACCAAATCATCGGGGGTCTTAACGTCCAGGGGGGACGGAGTCTGGTCAAGCCGCACCATTTTGGGAATGAGCATTTCCAGCGATAGGCCTTCTTTTTCCAGGGCTTCACTCAAAAAGGCTTTGATTTCCTGCATACTCGGGAAATTCTCATCCTGGGCCTTACTATCTTTCTCTGTTTGTTCAGCGGTATCTTCCCCGTGGGGCGATTCAGAGTCAGGGGTCACAGGGGGATCGGGGGGACGTGAATGATCCGGGGCATCTAACGCCTCCGAGGTATCGTCCTCAAGCATCATCAGGGTTTCTTCGTCATCCAATTCATCGTCTGCTTCGGGTAAGGGATTGGCCGGATCGAGGGTAATCCCCTGCTTGTTGAGGGTATCAGTAAAATAATCGTAAAAATCGCCGATCGCCGTGCGGATGGACTGCTGAAATGCGTGGCGATCGTTGTAACTAAGTTGGAGAAACGCTTCAGGATAGATTTGGGTGCAAATTTGATAAACCGCGTACACCGCCTGTTGCTGTAGGGTGCGGCTCAAATGTTGAACATATTGGTCGTAGGTTTTGCCCAGACGATGCCACTGGGTTTCGGTTTGGGCCTCTAATTGGGTTAATTGCTCACGAATTTTGGCAAGGGAGCGGGTCATAGTTACCAATAAAAAACAACTATCCAGGAAATCGAACGGGAAAAAAGATGGACAGGGATTCCAACTTTAGCAAATTGCCGGTTGATGTGGCGCAAAAGTCCCACCCTTTTAGCCATTGGCCCTCAAAACCGCTAATTCCGCCGTGAGGAATTGGTGCAGCCAATCTTTCAAAATTAAGGTGGCCCGGCAATCATCCTCGTTGTAGCGCAAAATTAAATCTAGAAATTGGCGATCGCCGCTGGTCAGCCAGTTATCGTACCAACAAACCGATTGATCCCCACTGGCCATGGCATCCCGCCACTGAAACCCTAACCAATTGGCCAGGGATTTGAGGGAGTAACTTTCCACGGGACAAATCACATGCTGGACCACATGGTGATGTAAATCTACGCATTGACTCAGGAGTTGTTCCCGCAGTCCCTGGGGGGTGTTATACAATTTCGCCAATCGTTTGATCGTTTCCCGCTCATATTCGGAAAAGTGATAGATGGGGGCGTGGGGATATTGTTGGACAAGGGCAATGAACGCCTGCCAAATCTCCGCTTCCTGTTCTGGGGTCTGGGCTAAAAAGCCGTGGAACTGCTCCGTTCCCCGTTGGCGGTCCACCACAATCACCCCCAATAGGTAATCTAAATTCCGCTCCGGCTCCGCTTCAATGTCAAAATACAACTCCACTGACGCCTGGGGTAACGGTATATACCGTTGATGGGGTTTCAACATCGCCCGTTTTTCCACCATCGCTAACGCCTGCTTTTGCAACTGTTCGGCGATCGCCAGGCCCATCAACTCCGCCACCTGACTCGTTTGCAATTGGGCCAGGGAAGGAATGGTCATCACCCCTAGGGTTTGTAAGGATTCATAACGACTGGGGGTGACCCCCGGCACGAGGGACAGGTGTTGTTGGGATTGGGCTAGGGCATAACAATGATCGTACCAATGGCATAAATTACACCGTTGCCGGGAAATGAACACCTCCGGCTCCGCTTGATAGGTGAGGGTTTGCACACAATCCGCCAAGGTTTGGTGGAAGCGGGGTAGCCATTCCGCTAAATCCACCCCATAGGTATTTTGTCGTCGCAGAATAATTTGGACTTTTTGGGGTAATTCCCCCTGATACACCGCTAATAATTGGGCGTAAAAGGCGGCGAGGATTTTATACTCCGGTTTGGGGCGCCGTCCCAACTGAATACTCACCGGCATATACTGCCAGTCTCCCCAGCGCGATCGCCCGGGGATTTTGACTAACAAATGGGGATGCCCCAGCAGTTCCAATTCACCGTGACTAAAACTTTCCGGTAAGCGATGGCTGAGAAAGCCACGATAAATACATCCGACTCCCTGCTCCATCAATGCCTGGGTTTCCGCTGACCGCCCCTGCCAATCGGCGATCGCCGTCTGGGGTTCCTGGTAGTCGGGAAACTGGTTGTCCAGGACTTCGTGGATATGTTTTAAACTTTCTTGACGCAGTTTTAATAAAAAATCCCGTTCCGGGCGACGTTCCCCCGGTTCGCCGTATTGATTCAAAAACGCCCGTCGTTGACAGCGTTTATAGTCCATCAGTAGGGAGTCAGTGACTAACATGGCGTCCCTGCACCATTACCTCGGCTCAGCCATCGAGAGGGCGATCGGTCGCCCCCATTTCCCCGACTGTGGGTAGAAAAAACGTCACAACCGTCTACAGCATTCACAATAGTCAAGAAAATTTGCCTAAAACAACCCAAAACAATGCCAACTTTTTCCTATTATTCTACGGAATTGCGAAACGGAATGCTGGGGTGGCCCTTTCTGGCCCGCAAACAGCGCAAATTTCCCCGGGCAAAGTTGGGTCACTAACGGTACATTAAGAAACATTAATCACTGCTCAGTATTCCTTTATTCCGTTAATCCCCCATGTCAACAATCAGTTTACTCGCCACCCATGACTACGCGGTGGAGTCCCTCCGTCCGGCCCTGGAAACCCTGCTAGACCCCCTGGGGGGCATGGCCGCCTATGTGAAACCCGGCGATCGGGTGTTATTAAAACCGAACCTGTTAACCGGTAGTCGTCCCGGCCAGGAATGTATCACCCGCCCAGAAGTAGTGGCCTGTGTGGCAGCAATGGTGAAAGCGGTGGGCGGCAAACCCT